>CAMTOT010000383.1 GCA_947074165.1 uncultured Bacteroidales bacterium | reverse complement strand
TCTACCCCAGGACGTACACTCTTTCCCTACACGACGCTCTTCCGATCTGACTGATAAGAACTAAAGTATGCTGCCGTGTCATTATTGTTTAAAGATAATTCAATAGAAGCTTTTAGAAAATAATAAGCACTATCCGTTTTTATGCGTGAGTTCCTATACGCCAGGCCAAGAGCCCTTAAACACTTTTGCTCAAATCTCGTATTTCCTGCCTTTTTATAATATTCCAGAGCCTTTCTGTAATTATAAAAATACTGCTTATTCTTTATATATGAGTCACGATACAGCTCCGCCATTCTTAAATTTGCCTGCCCTAAATTAAGATAATCTGTAGAGTCTGCTACCTCTACGGCTTGTTTATACCATAATATCGCATCCTCACGGTCGCCCATATCAGCGAGTGCGGCGCCTTTATAAATCATTGAGCGGACATATTTCTCCTTATCATCTCTTGATTCATAATAATTTAGAGCAACATCAATAAGCGAGTCACTTTTGAGAATGACCATATTCTTATATTCAGCCTGCGTGTACAGCAGCGCGTATAATGCCTTACTTGATTTATTTGATAAGTCATGAGAATTGATGTTTTTCAATTTTACATAAGCCAATTCAGGTTCATCATCAATGATCGCATTAATTTCCAACAATGCAGAATCCTCAGTTCCGGAACAACCGGACACAGCAACAGAAATGCATATAATTATTGCATATATAATCAACTTCATCCTACCTATATATTAATCATCTAAAAATGTGAATCTTACAAAAACACAACTCGGCAAATTTATTTATTTTTATGCAATATGTGATACAGAAAAAAGATAATTCTATTTTTTAATTGTATTAAAAGCTTAACGAATATGGATATTTATTCTTTATTAAAACTTTAATGTATAATAGTTTGTTTATAATCAGACAAATACTCTAAATACTATTAATCATGGGAATTATTGAATCATTCACAAGAATAGCGCATCCAATTTGTGTACACTTCCCTATTGCATTAGTGATAGTTTCGGCCTTTCTGGCTACAATATCTATATTCAGGAATAAAGATTTTGGACTTACTCCATGCATTAGAATATTAATTTTTATAGCCACAGCGGGTGCCTGGGCCGCAGTTATCTCCGGCAATTGGGGTGTCCCACTGCCCCCCGAAGGGATAGAAATAAGGAAAATTCATCATGAATATGCATTATGGACCTCTCTTTTAATATCATTCTCCTCCCTTATATACATATTTGTGTGGAGTCTGCAGAAAAGAATACCGTCATGGATAGGTTTCTTCGGATATATAGCTCTTTTAGCAGCGACTGTTTTTATTGCAATAACAGGATACTTCGGAGGATATATCGTATATAATATTCTAATAAAATAAAACAGAACAAACAATGTTGCTTAAGATCAGTTCTTAAACAACATTGTTTGTTTTGTTTCAAACGGGTTTATTTTACCGATGCCTTAAGCCCCTTTATTACAGAGGTCGAAAATCCATTCGCCTCCATTTCATTCAGACCTTTTATAGTTATTCCACCAGGTGTAGTTACTTTATAAATCTCTTCATCAGGCATAGAATCATTTTTCATAAGAAGCTCTACAGCACCAAGCAGAGTCTGACACACCATCTCTTTAGCTTTCTGCGGATAGAACCCCATCTCTACAGCGCCGTCAACAGATGCCTTAACATACTTAAACGCATACGCGATACCACACGAGCATAGTGCCGTACCTGCTCCCATCAACCGTTCTTCTATTATAACAGATTTACCCATACTGTCAAACAAAGAAGATATCAGTGACTCTTTATTTTTATCAGCATTGTATGAGGCTATGAGCGTCATGCTTTCCCCTATGGAAATTGCTGTATTTGGAATAATCCTGAACATGACCGGGTCAACGTAACTTTCCGTAAGAGTCAGCATTTGTTTTATTTCTTCAAATGATATACCCGCTACAACGGAAGCAATCATTTGATTATTAAAATCAATAGATTCTTTAATTTCATCAATCACAATTGGCAATATCCATGGCTTAACAGCAAGTATGATCAAATCTGCGCCTTTACACGCTTCCGCATTATCTCTTAATATCGTAAGTGTTGGTATATCATTTTTAAGATTGGCAAGTGTTTCTTCTGATTTTGCAGTTACTACAATTTCAATATCTTTATTACTATTCTTTGCCAGCCCCCTTGCTATTGAGCCACCCATGTTGCCGGCTCCTAAAATTGAAATTTTCATGATTTAATATTTTTATTTCAAACCTATATAATTATAGATTTACTATTTGCGACAATTTAATATTATAAACACGAATATAAGCAAATCAAACTATTTTTTTACAATATTATTTTTATTAATTTTTTATCTTATTATTTAATCATGCTTAAATTTAACAATTATAGGATTTAATCACCTTATTGCATGAATTTCTAATATTTATGTGCATTTAAACTACATATTAGATCGGAAGAGCGTCGTTAGGGAAAGAGTGTACGTCCTGGTGTACATCTCGGTTGTCGCCGTATCATTAAAA
>CAMTOT010000382.1 GCA_947074165.1 uncultured Bacteroidales bacterium | reverse complement strand
CCGATATCTACACCAGGCAGTACACTCTTTCCCTACACGACGCTCTTCCGATCTACAGTTATGGCCAGAACTACCCGGTAATGTTACATATCCATCAATCAGGATGAACAGACCTGATGATAATAAGGATGCCGAGAAACCGCTTCTTTCATACACAATGATTGCTCCTATGGATCCTGACGATATAATGAAAATCTTAGAAGATAAGATTCAGCCCCCTATTTCATTAATAAATGGAGTAAGCTCGGTAAAACTGAACGGAGGAAATGATAAGGAGTGGATTATTGAATATAAGAGAGCGATATGGGAGAAATACGGCATTACCCCGGCAGATATAGGTAATGCAATACGGCTAAACTTTAGTGAATCAGATCCGCAGCTTGCGTCAGAGTACGACGAGGATGGTAATGAGAGAACAATAAGACTCGGATTTATACAGAACCAGGAGAAGATATTTGAGCCTGAAAATATAATCGTTAAGAACATTGGGGGACATAAGATATATCTTAATCAGATTGCCAATATAAAACACAGAAATGTTGAACGTACGAGATATTACCGTATAAACGGTATTAATCTTGTCAATATGACAATCTATGCTGATGCAAATACTAACCAGATTGAACTTGGTGATAAGATAAAGAAAGAGATTGAGGAGATAAAAAAAACTCTTCCTGCCGGGTATGAACTGAGAAAAGATTATGACGCAACTACCTTTTTAAAAAAAGAGCTTGACACTATATATTTCAGAACTTCTCTTACATTGATTATACTTCTTGGTTTCACTCTTATGATTTCCCGAAGTCTGAGATACCTCCTACTCATAGCTATATCACTTACTGTGAATATGCTTCTTGCTTTTATGTTTTACTACTTCTTAGGGCTCGAAGTTCAACTCTATTCTCTTGCCGGTATAACTATATCACTCAGTCTTGTGATAGACAATATTATTGTAATGACAGAGCATGTGATCCATAAAGGTAATCGCAAAGTTATTTTATCAATAATAGCTGCCACTCTTACAAGTATCGCCGCTTTAGGCTCAATATTCTTTATGGATGAGAATATGAGGCTAAACCTCCGGGATTTCGCATTGGTAATAGTTGTCAATCTCGCAATTTCTGTAATTGTGGCTCTGTTTCTTGTTCCTGCACTCATTGAAAGTATCTCATTAAAAGATAAATCAGGACGTTTTGATATAAAAATGAAACGATTAAATATCCATTTCAACCGTGGATATATAGCGTGTGTACTTTTTGTTCGCCGTTTCAGATGGGCTGTTTTTACAGTAATAATTCTGGGCTTTGGAACCCCGGTATTTTTTCTTCCGACAAAACTTGATGAAACAACACCAGGTCATAAAATATATAATTCAACTATAGGATCAAGACTCTATCAGAACAATTTAAAGAAACATCTTAATGTTGCACTTGGAGGTACATGGAGGCTTTTTTCTGAAGAGGTTGGAAAGGGACGCTATTGGTCACAAAGAGGAGAAACCGTCCTCAATGCAAATATATCAATGCCGGCAGGCTCCACTATTAAGCAAATGAACAAAGTTGTGGAGGAGATAGAACGCTTTATCAGTACATATCCGGGCGTGCGGCAGTTTCAAACTTTTGTCTCAAATACTCAGCGCGCATCAATATCAATTAATTTTAATAAGATGGGTGAACATGAAGGTTTACCATGGATACTTAAAGATAATCTTACACGAAAAGCAGTCGAATTTGACGGAGTCAGCTTCGCAATTAATGGTGTTGGACAAGGGTTTGATAATAATCTTCGTGAATCGGCTGGTAGTTATCGCATAGAATGTAAGGGATATAATTATGATGAACTGATACGCTTTACAGACATTTTTAAAGAAAGGCTACTTGCCAACAAAAGAATAAAAGAGATATTAATAGACTCTCGATTCTCATATTTTAAAAATGATTATAAAGAGTATTGTTTCGATATAAACGATTTCGAGCTTGCTAGAAGAGGCATGAGTAATTATCAGATGTACGGTATGATGAATGACCGCTATGTAAACAAGCGAAATGTAGCATATATTCCTGTAGGAAATAGATTTGAAAATGTATCCCTTTTATCCGATGCGGCTGAAGAAGATGATTTCTGGAGCCTTAAAAATAGTCTTTATATGTCTGACGGTGCATTGATAAGTAATCTTGCCAATATAGAGTTAGGATCGTCTGTGAAAGAGATAGCAAAAAAAGATCAGCAATATCTTCTTTGCATGCAGTATGAGTATATCGGAACATATCAGCAGGGACAAAGAGTATTGAATAGAGAACTGGAGGAGTTTAATAAAGAATTGCCATTAGGATATAAACTTAATTCCATAGATAACAGATGGTTGGACAAAGAAGAAGAAATGTCTAAATACTTACTTCTGCTTGTTATAATGATTGTAATATTCCTGATATGTTCCATTTTATTTAATTCTCTTAAACAGCCACTTATTATTTTATCAATAATACCAATATCGGTGCTTTAAAAAGCTATCCCGGACATCAGGAGATTGAGATAGGTCTTGTAAAGCTA
>CAMTOT010000381.1 GCA_947074165.1 uncultured Bacteroidales bacterium | reverse complement strand
TCCTCTTTCTTTGGATAGTCAATTTTAACTTTCAACATAAAACGGTCTGTTTGCGCCTCAGGAAGAGGATAAGTACCCTCCTGCTCTATAGGATTCTGCGTTGCCATCACAAGAAACGGCTCATCCAGCTTAAATGTCTCAGCTCCAATTGTAACCTGACGCTCCTGCATAGCCTCAAGTAGTGCAGACTGCACTTTTGCCGGCGCACGGTTAATCTCATCAGCAAGTACGAAATTTGCAAAGATAGGTCCTTTCTTTATAGAAAAGGTCTCTGTCTTCTGTGAATAAACCATAGTACCTAGAACATCCGCGGGCAGCAAGTCGGGAGTAAACTGTATACGATTATACTTCGCGTCAATCAACGAAGCAAGCGACTTAATTGCAAGTGTTTTCGCCAATCCCGGTACACCTTCTAGTAATATATGCCCATTAGCCAACAATCCTATCAACAATGATTCTACAAGATGCTTCTGACCTACAATCACCTGATCCATACCCTGTGTTAGCATATTCACAAATGAGCTTTTACTCTCAATCAACTCATTCAATTCTCTGATATCAACTGTCTGACTCATATTTTAAAAGTTTTATATTTTGTTATTTCTAAGTGTGTTTAAATAAAAAGAATTTTAAGAGAATACATCATATTCTCTTAAAACCCTCAACAAAGATAAAAGAAAAAAATTTAGTTCTTTGCTTTACATAGTACCAAAGCAATGCAAAATTCTATATTTAACTTATTTCAACAATTACTAATACCCCTCAACTACTTTCATCAATTGAGCACCACGACTTTTAGCCTCTACAAGCGATTGAGGGTCTTTTAAGTCAATCCCCATTGATATTAAATCAGGAATATCAATATACTCAAGCTTATATACAACGGCTGGATTTGGAAACCTGTCTTTATTAGCCTCGTAGATATATGGCCAATAGAATTTGTTTCCATAATACTTTTCTGAAAGCAATGTATACCTTTCTCCTTCTAAAACTTTATGTTTGGATAAAATTTTTAAAGAATTATTCGCATCCGATTCTTTCTCCGCATATTGCTTCTCTGCAAGAACCTTAGGTTCCAGGACTGGATTTGACACAATCTCCTCTACGGGTTGCACTTCTACCGGAGGCTTATTTGCATTCTCCATCCTAAAGAAAAAATACCAGATTGTAAAAGCGATTGCGATCGCGAGTACCACAATAACAATAATCGCACCTGAGCGGCTCGAAAAAAATGTATTTTCGCCAGGTTTGCTCCTTAAATCATCATCATTATTCATATCAATATCATTTTCTGATTCTGATAATAAAACATCTGCATTATCGTTTTGGTTCTCATTCTCAGACGTTTCTACTTTTAGAACAATATCAACACTGATTTCCGGTTCTATTTCACAATCTGTTTTTGCGTTAGTCGGCAAAGCTTCTTTAAAAACCACAGGCGAGAAAAGCTCAAATGCGCTATTAACTCCTTTCTTGTATTTCTCATCAGGGTAAAAAAACAGTTGAGTCTGTTTTCTATTCTTAAAACTTATCAATTTGAACACTCCGAAACCGCTTATGCATACTTCCCCGTCCTTATCAAGTCCGGATTTTATAACATGTTTAATTGAATCAACGAAAATACCTGCCGTACCCTCATCAACTCCGCAATTCTTAGCAATATGCAGTTGAAGCTCTTTTATATCCATCTGGTTCTTCACGTTAATTATTAATACACTTAAGTCCCTCCACGTATGAACGATCAGCAACAAATCGTACAACTACTTTTGGAGGATAAAGTATCTCCTCTCCATTCTCCTTATTTACAAAAAGAAATTCTTTGCGCTTCTTAGATTCAAAAACACCTAATCCATCGATATTCACAGGCTTTAGATTCACACCCTGTTCTCTTAGAATATTTAAGGTTACATCCATCATCCTATTTAGAAGTGCTTTTTCAATACCACTTTGTTTCTGCAATTCCGAAAAAAACTTTTTGTTATCCACGTTTTAAATATTATTTCTTTGTATCCGCGCAGCATCACATTTTAAGATAAAACTCTTTTGTAAGTGCAATATACTGTTCGGTATATATGTTTCTGTCTAACTCTACAATTAACTCATCGACAATTGGCAGCGACTCACATTCTAATTTTGTATATTCAACAAGCATCCTCTTAACCGGTGCTTCCGAGTTGCCCTTAATATATGTTTTTCTCCTGCATCTCAACCCATTATAATCAGCAATCTCGTCAAGTCTGTTTTCCACCCCATATGGCACAATAAGAGATATAATTCCGCTTTCGCTAAGCAACATTGACGCTCCATGCAATAACTCATCAAAACTTAGAGAATCAGTATGTCTTGCCATGGTGCGCTCTAAATTAGATGATTTCAATGAATTTTCAAAATATGGAGGATTAGAAACAATCAAATCATATTTAGTATTACACTCATCAACGTATTGTTTAAAATCAAGATTAAATACCCCTATACGTCCGCACCATCTACTATCCTTGAAATTACCAGAAGCCTGGACATAAGCTGATTTATCAATTTCAACAGCGTCAATTAAAGCACAATCCCAATATATTAATTTGTGGCCTTAACATAGTAACTTGTGGTCTCAATATGTTAATTTGTGGCCTAAATATAGATCG
>CAMTOT010000380.1 GCA_947074165.1 uncultured Bacteroidales bacterium | reverse complement strand
GAAATCATATAAAGCACACCTCCTGTTATCCCTCCGAGTATATACACGCCCAAAAGCTGGCGCTCTGTAAACCTACGGGTAAACATCTGCCCAAACCAATACAACCAAAGCATATTAAACAAAATATGCAGGAAGTTGGTATGCAGAAACATATAAGTCAGGATTGTCCACGGACGAAATAAAAACAGTCCGAAAGATGAAGGAAGCTCAAGATACTGAAATATAAAGTGGGCGTTGATGCCAAACAAAAAAGCCAGTACATTCATAAGCGTAGCCACCGCAAAGACAGCCACATTAATAAACAGCAATCTGTAAAGCATATTGCCGTTGAAATATCGTCTTTTCAGGTCTTTAAAAAAATCCGCCATGACTTTTACCCTGTTTTCTCCAGATTAATATTAATATAAGTCCGAATATCATACCTCCAAGGTGCGCGAAGTGAGCTATATTATCACTTCCTTTCACTCCCATAAAAAGCTCGATTATACCATATCCGATTACGAAATACTTCGCTTTAATCGGCACAGGCACAAACATAAGAAACAGTGGCGCGTTGGGAAACATCATACCAAACGCAAGCAGTATGCCAAATACAGCGCCCGATGCTCCAACTGTAAGAAAATAATTATTAAGTATTGACGGCACATTATATCCGGCAAACATACTTAATATGCCCGGCAGCTGTATATACCATACAAGCTCCTGCACTAATCCGGCTCCCACTCCGGTCACTATATAATAGAATAGAAACTTCTTTGATCCCCAGTACTGCTCCAATATACGTCCGAACATAAAAAGCGAGAACATATTGAAGAACAGATGTCCGAAACCGGCATGCATAAACATATAAGTGAACAACTGAACCAGATTAAATTTCTCAGATCCGAAATAATGAAGTCCTAAAATATAATTTAGATTGATACCGCGCTGCGAAAACACTACTCCTGCCACAAGACAAATTGCATTGATAATAAGTAGGTTCAACGTTACAGGAGGCAATGAAGTAAAAGGATTACCTGAATTTCTGCCAAACATAAATTTTAAGTTTAATTTCAAAGTTAAGGAGCCTCTCTCCGACGAGGGCACGCGTCCTTTATTTTAGGCAAAAGTAAGCAATATTTGTTTAATAATTACACGTTTAAATCTATATATTCACTCTTTTACCCTCTTTAATCATCGCGTATAATCATGTATTTACTATCTTTGTGTTTCCAATTTTCAAAGTCAGAATAATACTTTAAATATGAATATAGAGGCTAAACTCGCGGCATCCGTAAAAGATGCCATCGTAAAACTGTACGCGACCGAACCACAGGACGCTCAGATACAGTTATCTAAAACTAAAAAAGAATTTGAAGGACACCTTACTCTTGTTGTGTTTCCTTTCGTTAAGGTTTCTAAGAAAAACCCTGAAGCTACCGCTACTGAGATTGGCGAATACCTTGTTGCCAACGAGCCTGCGGTAAGCTCTTTCAATGTTATCAAAGGTTTCCTTAATCTTACTATCGCTCCGGCGGTATGGATTGGCATCCTTGACAATATCCACAAAGAAGAAAACTTCGGCACGGTAAAAGCTACCGAACAGTCACCTCTTGTGATGATTGAATATTCTTCGCCTAACACTAACAAGCCGCTTCACCTTGGACACGTAAGAAACAACCTTTTAGGTTTCAGTATCTCTGAGATTCTTAAGGCTAACGGCAACCGCGTTGTAAAAACAAATATTGTAAACGACCGAGGTATCCACATCTGTAAATCTATGCTTGCGTGGAAAAAATGGGGCGAAAACTGTACTCCGGAATCTACAGGCAAGAAAGGCGATCACCTGATAGGCGATTTCTACGTAATGTTTGATAAACATTATAAAATGGAACTTGCCGAACTTGCAGATAAAGGTATGACTAAAGAGGAAGCAGAAGCAGCTTCTACTCTTATGGCTGAGGCTCGCGAAATGTTGCGACTTTGGGAAGCCGGCGATCTTGAGACACGTCAGATTTGGGAAATGATGAACTCTTGGGTTTATGACGGTTTCGATATCACTTACAAAAAGATGGGTGTCGATTTCGACAAAATATATTACGAATCTCAGACTTACCTTGAGGGTAAAGACAAAGTGCTTGAAGGTCTTGAGAAAGGTCTTCTTTATCAGAAAGAGGACGGCTCTGTATGGGCTGACCTTACAGAACAGGGTCTTGACCACAAACTACTGCTTCGCGGCGACGGTACCTCTGTTTATATGACTCAGGATATCGGTACTGCTAAGATTCGTTACGACGAGTTCCCTATCGACCGCATGGTATACGTTGTGGGCAATGAGCAGAACTACCACTTCCAGGTACTTGCCCTTCTTCTTGACCGTCTTGGGTTCAAATGGGGTAAAGACCTTGTACACTTCTCTTACGGTATGGTTGAGCTGCCTGAAGGTAAGATGAAATCTCGCGAGGGAACAGTTGTTGACGCTGACGACCTTATGGAAGAGATGGTATCTACAGCGAAAGAAACATCAGCCGAACTTGGTAAGCTTGACGGATGCTCTGAAGATGAGGCAAACGAGATTGCCAACACAGTTGGTATGGGTGCGCTAAAATACTTCATCCTGAAAGTTGACCCTCGCAAAAATATGACTTTCAACCCTAAAG
>CAMTOT010000379.1 GCA_947074165.1 uncultured Bacteroidales bacterium | reverse complement strand
GAGATAATGAGCGGTGACTGGAGTTCAGACGTGTGCTCTTCCGATCTTAATCCGTTGATTCCGGGACTAATATCTGAGCAGGAACTAATATTTGCTGCTGATTTTTTTACTGGTTCGGAATTCTATATCATGGATAATGAATGGTATAATTTAGATGATACACCTGTTTTTAATTCTCGAAAATTCATAAAGGTAAATATAGCCGGATTCAAGCCGGGTAATGATGATATGCCCATAAAGATATTATTTAGTCCTGTTGACGATGAAAAAATTTATTATGTAAGGGGCGTTTTGTCTGGTACTCTAAACGCGACACGTCGAAATCAATTCTTTAAACTTTTCTCAGATAATAACCCTCAGGATAAGTATAAAAACATTACTTCTTCTAATTGGAACTCTATAATTAACTCAAAGCCTGCTATTGGAATGACTCAGGATGAAGTTAAGTTGTGTATAGGTAATCCTTCTGAGATAAAAAGGATCCCCACTTATAGCGGTCTTCGTCTTGTATGGTATTATAATGCCGGGACAATGATATATTTTGAGGACGGATTGGTAAAGGATATAAAAAAATAAAATGTAGAATGCTAAAGAAAGATAGATATAAAGGCATTATTGAATGGTTTTCGATAAATATGCCTGAAGCAGAGACTGAGTTGAATTACACAAACCCTTATGAGCTCCTTGTTGCCGTAATATTATCTGCGCAATGTACTGATAAAAGGGTTAATATGATTACACCTGAACTTTTTAAAGCTTATCCCACAGTAGAGAAGATGGCAGAAGCCCCAGATTATGAGATATTCGAATATATAAAGAGTGTTTCTTATCCTAACAATAAAGCAAAGCATCTGGCTGGAATGTCAAGGATGCTTGTTTCGGATTTTAATTCTGAAGTTCCTTCTGACAGAGATCTTCTTCAGAAACTACCAGGTGTAGGTCGAAAGACAGCTAATGTAATAGCCGCGGTAGTATTTAATGAGGCTGCTATGGCTGTAGATACACATGTGTTCAGGGTATCAAACAGGATTGGTCTGACTACTAATTCTAAGACTCCGCTTGAAACAGAGAAAGAGCTCATGAAATATATACCTCATGATATAATACCTCTTGCACATCATTGGCTTATATTGCATGGCAGGTATATATGTATGGCGAGGACGCCTAAATGTAATCTATGCGGAATATCTAATTATTGCAAGTATTTTGAAAAGAAATCAAGAGAAGCAAAAAATAACGTGGCTGTCTAATATGTTTAGATAGCCTCTTTTTTTTGCAAAAAAATGGATAATCCAGTCCCTTCTCAAAAATCTCCCAACCAATAGTATATATGAATCTTCGGTTGCCTATAAGTGCAACGGCTGTTTCCCTCTTTGGAATCCGTTGATTCCAAAGTCGGAATCAATGGTTGCCGATATCGGCAACCGCCGTTGCATATAAAGGTATGGTTAGGATATTTTTAATTTACCTTTCATAAACATAAGATGAATAGAGTAATAACACAAAAAAGGCCGTCTAAACATTTATAGTTAGACAGCCTTGTTCATTTTATATTTAGTATATATCAATACTGATTTTCAAGTATCCATGCGTCGTTTACATCATATTTAAGCTTAACAAGGTCTCTCGACTCTTGTGCTGCCTCTTTAGTGTCAAAACTTGATACGATAACCCGGTACATGCCTTTCTCATTTTTTACCAAAATAGCGTCAAACCCTTTGTCGCGAAAGTTTTTCTGACGAGCAGTAGCGTTAGTTCCCTGAAGGTAGCTCCCAACTACCACACTGTATTTCTTTAAATATCCAGCTTGAGACTGATCAACAACAGTAACTTTTTCAGACTGAATAATCTCAGATGTAGCCGGTTTGGCAGACGGAGTCGTAACTACTTTTGCCTCTTCTACCTCATCATAAGCACTTTTTGCCGGTTGTTCTTTTGCACTTTCGTAAGCTGCTTTATAAGCACTCTGTTTAGATTTGCATGAACCAAGTGACATAATCATCACGGAAGCGCACAACATAACATATACCTTTTTCATATTCTTTTGAATTTTTATAAAGCCAAAATTAGCAATTATATTCTAATAACTAATTATGTAAAAAATAAAAAAGTGTTTAATTATATAAGCGGCTTTGTAGTGAATGAAAAAAAATATATTCCTTTGCATAGTTTTATAGTTTAAATCAAAAAAATATAGTTTAGTTATACACAATGAATGCAGCTACTTTTATATACGCAATTGAGATAATTGGAACATTCGCTTTTGCGATAAGCGGAATCAGATTAGCTTCGGCAAAGAAATTTGATTGGTTTGGAGCATATGTAGTAGGTCTTGCAACTGCGATTGGTGGTGGCACAATAAGAGATCTTCTGCTCGGTGTTAAGCCATTTTGGATGACCACTCCAATGTATCTTGTTGTCACAGGCTTTGCCTTGCTTGCGGTAATACTTTTTAGCAGGCACATTATTAAAATACATAATACACTATTTTTATTTGACACAATAGGATTAGGACTTTTTGTTGTGGCCGGAGTCCAAAAAACGCTAATGGTTGATTATCCATATTGGGTAGCAATAATTATGGGGACTATTACCGGGTCTGCAGGAGGTATAATGAGAGACATCTTTATAAATGAAGAG
>CAMTOT010000378.1 GCA_947074165.1 uncultured Bacteroidales bacterium | reverse complement strand
TATTCCAGTTTTGCCAGCCACCTGTACCGTTAAGCTTTACAGCCGAAAGAAACTTCGTCGATTCATCAATAATATCGACTGAGTGAATACGCAACATTGCTGAACTATTGTTTACCGACACTCTGAATGATGCGCTATATATGCCCTCTCTGTCTGTATAGATTACATAGTCAAGATAATCTCCTTTATCAGCATACGAGCTGTTTTGACCTTCGCCCTCATCAGTGCATTTCTCAAAATCAAAACCAAAGTTCTCTATATATGATTCAGCCTCTATCTTCTCATTTATTCTACAGAAATACACTGTATTATTCGCTACGCCGGATTCAGAGAAATGAGTAAGGTTGCTATTGTCATTAATACAATTGGTGCCGGCATAAGATATTGTTAGGTTGTCATCAGGAAGGATATCCTCTTTTAAGTATAGTTTTACCACAGAGGGAGTGTTTGTATCCAGGTCGCATTTTATTATATTACATGGTATATTATTTTTTTTTACATTAAATTCGGATGATTCGATATTAGTGACATCTTTTGAGAGAGTCATTTCAATAATATTTCTCACATTATCAGTTGCAGTGTGAAGTAGCTCAAAAGGCGCGCTTGCGACATCTTTGCCTGCTACAAACTGCATATAATTTACATTTGCTCCGGCTTTCTCGAAAACAAGCCTTATTTTAACCTCACCTTCGGGTATTATAATATTATTAACTGAGTATGACTTCCAGTTCTTCCATCCACCTGTAGATGACAGATTAAATGTCTTCGAAGCTCTTTTTCCGTTTACCGTAATATAAGCCCTGGCATTATTGTTATCTGAAGCATATCTGACAACCATAGAATATGCCTTTAGAGCATCCGATATAACAGTATATTGCATCCACTCTCCGTCTTCTATGTACCCTACGCTGTATCCGTTTGTTTTACTGTCTGTGCATCCGCTTTCGATATCTACACCGTCATTACGATAGGCATACCCTTTATTCCATGTTACATAAGTATCAGTGTTTAGATGATAGTTTACGTCGTCATTGTCATAATAAGCATCGCCGTTTCTGCCAAAATCATAATCGGAGGCGTAAATGATATCAGATACAGAGCGATTAACAAACGCTTTAGTACCTTCACGAAAAGGTCTGTTTATCATAGCGTCGATAACATCATAGTTAATCTTGCAGTTGCTGAACTTATGGTCTTCAGCAAATTTCATAACACCTTTATATGCCCTGTCTGAATCTATGTAGTTACCGCTTCTCCACCCGTCAAGCATAGCATCATAATCTGAGTTACGCGAAGATGTCAGAATATTGTTTATTCCGGTTTTCTTTACAGGCCACATTGACCACCCGACATTATTACTTTCACAAAGCTCAATTATATCTGTAAACCATGTATTTGAATTCTCACCTGTCTCTCCTAACCATATCGGACAGTTCTGCGCGTTTCTCAGGGAAATAACCCAGTCAAGATCACCTGGATTATTATAGTTCCAGTATTTATGAAAACTATACGCCATATTGCCATCCCATTTGGGAGTAAGTCCATTAAAGTCATTAGCCCAACCATTGCCTTCTATGTAAAGAATATGATTATTGTCTACTTCACGTATAGCTTTAGTAATTCGAATCATCAGGTCCCTCAGAGGCTTATTATCAGGTTCTGTAAACTTTGTCCAGTTAGTTTCATTTATCAAATCATAGCCCCCGATCCATTCACTTTTAGAATATCTTTCGGCAAGTTTACGCCACAGAGCCACAAGCTTACTTTTATTATCTTCACTTTCCCATAATGACGGTTTTGAAGGATCATAGTCTGATATTGCGGCGTCCGTACCTTGTCCTCCGGGGCAGCCATGCATATCTAAAACGAGATATATTTTATTTGCGGCGCACCACTCATAAAGATTATCCAAACGATCAAAGCCCTCTTTCAACCAGGTATTCTCTCCCGATACAGGTTCTTCTTCGATTGGTAATGTGAATATTTTATAATGTAAAGCCACTCTGACACAATTGAATCCCCAATGTGCCATAGAGTCTACATCTTGTTTTGTAAAGTGAAGGTCATACCACTTATTATAAAATTCATCTGTCTTTTCTGCGCCGATGTTTTTTGTAAGTAGTTCTCTGAATTTCCACATCGTCGGTGCGATATCGCCGGTGTTCATCATATATCCCTCCTGCAATACCCAGTTGCCGGTACCGATTCCTCTTAATATTAGATTATTGCCGTGTTGGTCAACAATATTCTTCCCTGATGCTCTAACGTATCCTGTCTGGGCATTTACATTGCTTGTAAATGCAAGCAGAAGAGTTGACACGAAAAACATTAATGATAAATGATTTGCGTAATTATGCTTCATGGTAATCTGTATAAATTTTTAAAAGATTAATTGGTGTATTATTTCGATTGTGATACAAATCTATATTACAATTAAAGCGAATCTTTTCTCATATATATAATATATAGATTTTTTCGACATGCGCATGTTTGTATACTACTGACTATTTGAGCATTAACAGAAATCCCCCCGCTTGATAATATAGTAATTATCAAGCGGGGGAATTTTGTGTTTTCTAAATAATTTGAGACTGAATGAGTATAAGATCGGAAGAGCACACGTCTGAACTCCAGTCACCGCTCATTCTCTCGTAT
>CAMTOT010000377.1 GCA_947074165.1 uncultured Bacteroidales bacterium | reverse complement strand
CTGATCAGAATATATTAAGAGAAATAAAAAGCAGTTTCAGACAAACAATGAACGCCGATCTTTCAGACGGTATG
Source organism: uncultured Bacteroidales bacterium (assembly GCA_947074165.1). Classification (GTDB taxonomy): domain Bacteria; phylum Bacteroidota; class Bacteroidia; order Bacteroidales; family JAUNSR01; genus JAUNSR01. The sequence goes on along the minus strand of CAMTOT010000377.1, from coordinate 2,611 downwards.
AGACGCAACGGACTTATTTACCGCATGAATTTCGGAGTGCCATCTCCACGCATTAAACTTATAGCCGAAAGATTCGAGCAGGATGCCGACCTTGCCACATATTTATGGAATGAGGATGTAAGAGAATCAAAAATGCTTGCCACATACCTTTATCCCGCGGATAAGTTTACAGAGGAAGAAGCGATGAAATGGTGCAGCGATTTGAAGTATACGGAGATTGCCGATCAGCTTTGCAAGAATCTGCTTGTCCGTCAGCCATACGCTACGCATTTGTCAAAGAAGTTAATAGATAAAGACAGCAATATACTTATTTACACGGGCTACAGACTTATGATACAGCTACTGATTGATAGTCAGGATATACAGATTGATACCGATTTTATTAATAAGTCAAGATTCAATGCGGTAAATGGTGTAAGTTATGTCAATAATGTAATGTTGAATCTTATGCAGAGGTTAGTTGAATCCGGACAGCTCTCATTGTCAGACATTGAAGGCTGGAGAGATAGTGATAATCATAATGTCAAGAATATATATCAGTTATTATCTATGTATTAATAGCTGACTTACAAATATTTATAACAGAATCTTAAAAATAATTTATAATTCAGTATAAATAATTATTTGTCTTCAATAAAAAATAAGTAACTTTGAATCGTTAAAAAAGTAATCACACTATGGCAGAGCAGGACATAATAGAAACAGTAAAAGAGGAGCTTTCTTCATACCTGGCAGAGCGCAAGCTTAGAAAAACACCCGAGCGTTTTGCTATACTTGAGCAAATTTATTCCCTTGACGAGCATTTTGATGTAGAAACACTTTACGGATTGATGATAAATACCGGTTATCGTGTGAGTAGAGCTACTGTATATAATACAATAGATTTACTTGTAGAATGTCGTCTGATTATCCGTCATCAGTTTGGTACAAATATGGCACACTATGAAAAAGCATACAATAGTGAATGTCATCATCACCTTATCTGTACAGTTTGCAACAGCGTGACAGAAGTAAAAGATGAAGAATTGAATCATATTATTCAGGCAAAAAGATATAATAAATTCAATCTTACAAATTATAATTTATATATGTACGGCCAGTGTCAGAAATGCGCTAACAGTGGACGTAAAAAGATAATCCACCCTTAAAAAGTGGATTTTTTTATGTTAGATAAATAATAATCACACAGATAACAATCATTACGAATGCTGTCTGATGAGAGCACAAATAAACTTATTGAAATGAAAGTAGATGTTCTTTTAGGTCTTCAATGGGGAGATGAAGGGAAAGGAAAAGTAGTAGATGTTCTGACTCCGCGTTATGACGTAGTTACAAGATTTCAGGGTGGACCAAACGCTGGCCACACATTGGAGTTTGACGGAGAAAAATATGTTCTTCGTTCTATTCCTTCGGGAATTTTTCAGGGAGGGAAAGTGAATGTAATTGGCAATGGCGTGGTACTTGATCCGCTATTGTTTAAACAGGAAGCAGAAGCTCTTGCGAAAAGCGGACATGATTTGACAAAGCGTCTTAAGATTTCAAAGAAAGCGCATCTTATACTACCTACTCACCGTGTACTTGACGCTGCTAACGAAGCGATGAAAGGAGCGGGCAAGATTGGTACTACAGGAAAAGGTATCGGTCCGACTTATACGGATAAAATCAGCCGCAACGGTGTAAGAGTAGGTGATATACTTAATGGTTTTGATGAAAAATACGCTGTAGCTAAAGCAAGACATGAGGCTATTCTTAAAGCTTACAATTTCCCTTACGATATTCAGGAGCTTGAGAAGGAGTGGATGGAAGGTGTGGAGTATCTTAAACAATTTGAGATAATCGACAGCGAACACGCGGTAAACAATTATATAAAAGAGGGTAAATCAGTACTTGCTGAAGGTGCTCAGGGCACAATGCTTGATATTGATTTCGGATCTTATCCTTTCGTAACTTCTTCTAATACTATTTGTGCAGGCGCATGTACAGGTTTGGGTATTGCCCCAAATCGTATAGGTGAAGTTTACGGTATATTCAAAGCATATTGCACACGTGTTGGTATGGGACCTTTCCCTACGGAGCTTTTTGATGAGACTGGCGACAAGATGTGTGAGATTGGTCACGAATTCGGTTCGGTGACAGGTCGTCGCCGTCGTTGCGGATGGATAGATCTTGTAGCTCTTAAATATGCTATCATGATAAACGGTGTTACTCAGCTTATCATGATGAAAAGCGATGTTATGGATGGCTTCGAGACTATCAAAGCTTGCGTAGCTTACGATATTGACGGAGTAAATACAAAAGAGTTCCCATACGAGATAGGTGAAAATGTAAAACCTGTATATGTAGAACTTGAAGGTTGGAAAACTGATATGACTAAGATGAGAAGCGAAGACGAATTCCCTGCTCAGTTTAAAGCTTATGTTGACTTCCTTGAGAAAGAGCTTGAGACACCAATTAAAATAGTTTCAGTAGGCCCTGACCGCGAACAAACTATCGAAAGATAATTCACAGACTATATACGCAAAATATAATACGAAAGAGAGTGGAGATCATTAATTTGATTCTTCAGATCGGAAGAGCACACGTCTGAACTCCAGTCACCGCTCATTATCTC
>CAMTOT010000376.1 GCA_947074165.1 uncultured Bacteroidales bacterium | reverse complement strand
CCCGCGATCTACACCAGGCCGTCCACTCTTTCCCTACCCGACGCTCTTCCGATCTACTATCTCTTGGCGGAAAACGTATAAGACCCGTACTGGCACTTATGGCTAACGCACTATATACTGATGATTTGACAGATTCGATAAAACCGGCAATAGGGATTGAGGTTTTTCACAACTTCACGTTGCTTCACGATGATTTGATGGATAACGCAGACATGCGACGAGGCAAACCGACCGTACATATAAAATGGGATGCCAATACAGCAATATTGTCTGGCGACGCTATGCAGATTATGGCGTATAAACTGATCGGCGAGACGCCATCAACATATCTTAAAGAAGTGCTTAATTTATTTTCTGAAACAGCCCTTGAGATATGTGAAGGTCAACAATACGACATGGAATTTGAGAGCAGAGATAATGTAAGCGAGTCGGAATATATTGAGATGATAAGACTAAAAACTGCCGTTTTAATAGGATGCGCACTGAAAACCGGAGCTATAATAGGAGGCGCCGACAAAGAAGACGCTGACAACCTATATACATTCGGCGAAAATATAGGTCTTGCATTTCAGCTAAAAGATGATCTGCTTGATGTATTCGGCGACCCTGAAGTGTTTGGTAAAAACATAGGTGGTGATATCTGCAACAATAAAAAAACATATCTTTTAATCAATGCGCTAAACGGAGCCACGAAAGCACAAAGAGCGATACTTGATTGCTGGCTTGATAAAAAACAGTTTGATTCTAAGCAAAAGATCGAGACATTCACTAATATATATATAGAATCAGGAGCTAAAGAAAAGTGCGAAAATGAGATGAATAAATATTTTCAGTTAGGACTGACAGCTCTTTCTAATGTAAAAGTGAGCGAGGATAAGAAATCAAACCTTAAAAAACTGGCAACGGAACTAATGCACAGAGAGAAATAATACACATTTATTAATATAAGGTAAAAACAATAATACATTATGCCATATCGCAGATTACCCAATACAGACCAGGCCCGTATTAAGGCTATGGAAACAGCGATATCAAAAAGCGGAACCCGCGTAGACAATAAGCTTGTCATGAGCTTTAAATCTACAGGTGAAGCTTCTTCTTTTGTTACAAAATTTAAGCGTGAACGCCAATTATACATGCAGAGTTATGACCAGCAGGTCAAATCAAGCAAGAAATATCAGGTTCAGGTAAGAAATGTAAGATTATACATATCTCATTTCATTCAGGTACTTAACATGTGCGTATTAAGAAATGAGATAAAAAAAGACGCTAAGAAGCTTTATAATCTGGAGCCGATGGACTTTTCTGTTCCCGACCTGACTACAGAGACTTCTATTCTGAAATGGGGTGAAAACATTATAAAAGGAGAAAATCAACGCATCGCGGATCGCGGGGTTCCAATCTACAATCCTACTATCGCTAAAGTAAACGTACATTACAACATATTCACCGAAGCGTATTATAATCAAAAGGTGCTTCAGAATAATACTACGCGCAACCTTGAGAAAGTAGCGGTAATGCGCGAAGAGGCAGACCGTATAATACTCGATATATGGAACCAGATAGAGGAGTGTTTTAAAGACTACCCTAACGAAAAACGTTTGCAGATCTGTCAGGAATATGGAGTGGTATACTACTACCGTACAAAAGAGAAAAGAAATATGGAAGCGGCTCAGATGCAAAAGGCGCTTGCATTTGATGAAAATGAATAATATTTTATGAATATGATAGATACCCATTCGCATATTTACGGCGAAGAGTTTGACGCAGATAGAGATCAGGTGATCGCAAGGGCTAAACAAACGGGTGTAGAGTCGATTATTCTTGCAAACTGCGACAGAGAATCGCTTGCACGAATAATCGATTCTTGCGAAAAATATCCTGATTACTGCTATCCTACAGTAGGGCTTCATCCAGGTTCTGTAGACAATAACTATAAAGAGGAGCTTGCTTATCTGAAAAGCCGGCTGAGTGAAGTAAAGGCTGTAGCTGTAGGAGAGATTGGCCTTGACCTGTATTGGGACAAGACTTATATCAATGAGCAGATTGATGCTTTTGAGCAACAGATAGAATGGTCTATTGAGCATAATCTACCGCTTATAATACACGTGCGCGACGCATTCGCCGAACTACACGCTTCGCTGTCTAAATATAAAGGCAGAGGATTGAGGGGGGTCATACATAGTTTCTCAGGTACAGCAGAGGATGCGGAAAAAATATTTACATACGGTAATTTCTTTCTGGGCATAAACGGGACTATAACATATAAGAAAAGTCATCTTCCGGCTGAGCTCAAATTGATAGGAGCAGACAGGCTTGTAATAGAAACTGACTCTCCTTATCTTACACCGGTCCCTTTCAGAGGAAAAAGAAATGAGTCGGCATATGTTAAATATACAGCTAAAAAATTATCTGAAATTTTCGAAACAGACATTGATAAAATTCTAAAAATTACAACAGACAACGCGAAGAATCTGTTTTTAGGTATGATCTAAAATGTATTTTCACAGAAAAATGCAACATTTGACCAAATCTTACATATAAACTTTAAACAAAAAACGATGATGAGTAAGAATTTTGTTTAAATTTGCGGTGTTAGAAAAATACTGTTTAATAAAAATAAGGATTTATTTAACAAAAGGAGAGATGCTCGAGTGGTTGAAGAGGCACGCCTGGAAAGCGTGTATACGCCAAA
>CAMTOT010000375.1 GCA_947074165.1 uncultured Bacteroidales bacterium | reverse complement strand
ATACGAGATAATGGGCGGTGACTGGAGTTCAGACGTGTGCTCTTCCGATCTCCTTATAATATTGCTTACCGCATCTCTCTCGATTGCGGATGCAAAGGTAATGCATGAATTCACTTCTGCAATAGTTTATATGGATTATTTTCACTGTTTTTTAATGGATATTTAATATATCCCTTAATATTAACAGGTTAAGTTGAATAAAAAATTCAACAAACAAAGCTACAAACACCTTAATTATAAAACAAGCCTAAATAACAGGACTATTTTTTTAATAATATATACATGTATTATATAAACAACAAGCTACTTAATAGATTAAAGTCTAATTTAATATTTAGAATATGTATATATGATATAAGCTACATTATTATATTTTATCTTTGCGCGAATATTTTTTATATCAATATTATAGATGAATAATAACATAAAAGGGATCACATTTGCTATAGCCGCAGCTATATTGTGGGGTGCATCCGGCACATTCGGCCAGTTCTTATTTCAGGAGAAACATATAAATGTAGAATGGCTTATCTCAGTAAGAATGATTATTTCGGGCATATGTCTCCTTATATATGCTATCGCAGTAGAAAAAGAAAACATTTTTACCATATGGAAAAAAGATAAAGATCCTGTTAAGTTACTTCTTTTTAGTATAACAGGTATGCTTGCAGTACAATACACCTACTTTGCAGCTATCAAACACTCTAATGCAGCTACAGCCACGGTGCTACAATACGCCGGACCTATCGTAATAGCAATTTATCTGGCAATAAAAAACAGAAGACTACCTTCTCTTAAAGAGACTATAGCCATTATACTTGCAGTAGCAGGTACTTTTTTACTAGTCACTCACGGTCAAACAGACACTCTTGCCATCTCAACCACGGCGCTTTGCTACGGTTTGGCCTCCGCGATAGCATTGGCAATATACACGTTACAGCCGGAAGATCTGTTATCAAGACATAAAGCTTCAGTAGTTGTAGGATGGGGAATGCTCTGCGGAGGAATAGCATGCAGTTTTGTAAAAGCACCTTGGATTATTGAGGGTATATGGGATACCGACACAATTATAAGCACTGCATTTGTAGTAATATTAGGTACGCTTATACCTTTTTATATGTATCTGACCGCAGTTAATATTGTAGGAGGACAAAAAGCAAGTCTCCTTGCATCAGCAGAACCGCTCTCCGCCACAATACTTGCATTAATATGGCTCAAAATATCTTTCACGTGGATAGACCTGACAGGCAGCATATTTATTGTATCTACAATATTCATATTAAGCATGAAAAGCAAGCCTAAGAAATTACCTGTGACTCAATAAAAATAGAGACTCCCTTTAAAAATCATGATTGCGATATAATCATCATGATTTTTAAAGGGAGTTTTATTATAATCACCCGGTCCTATCTGTCCATTTCGGAAACACGTCCAGTTGTTTTATGAGCACTTATTATCGAATCAATCTCTTTTAGATCGGAAGAAGACATATCTCCTGGGATAGTATTCTTAACCGAACTTGTAGCATTACCATACTCCATAGCTATACGATAATCAAAATCTCTGGCAAGTAAACCATAAAGCACACCTGAAATATAAGCATCACCGCTACCTATACGGTCTACTACCTCAATATTATGATATGGCTCTTCCTGATAAAACTTGTCGCCTCTGCAATCATATACAATAGAACCAAAAGTATGCACCTTAGGGCTATGCACTATGCGCTGGGTACTTGCAATCATCATCATAGGATATTCAGCAGCAAACGAACGCATAATATCCTCAACCGTTCCCTCTTTGCCAAAAGTAAGACGAGAAGTCTCTTCTGAGCAAAAGAAAATATCAACATAAGGAAGTATCTGAGTAATACAATCTCTCGCCTCTGCCTCATCACGCCAAAGATTAGCTCTGTAATTTACATCAAAAGAAATAATAGTACCATTTGCTTTAAAGCGCTTAATCATCTCTATTGCTGTTTCTCTTACCTGCTCACAAAGACCAAGAGTAATACCTGACGTATGAAAACAACGAGTGCTACTGTAAATTGAATCATCAAAATCATCTATCGATATTTTATCCATAGATGTATTGCATCTATCATACACTATACGAGGTTTACGCGGATGTGCCCCGTTTTCATAATAATATATACCCATACGGGCATATTTATCTTTATCATACACCAAGAAATCGTCACTTACACCGCAAAAACGTATTCTGTTTTTAATATTACGTCCCAAATCATTATCAGGAACTTTTGAAATGACACCTGTACGAAGTCCGAGCAGAGAAACTCCGGATGCTACGTTCAACTCAGCACCCCCCGCTCTGACCTGCAATAGTTCAGTACGCGCTATTCTCTCATTATTATTAGGCGAAAGTCTCAAAAGAAGCTCACCCAACGTTAACAAATCAAATGTTTTATTCATACGATTGTCTGTTTGTGTATAGGATATATAAGTAGTTTAAAGTTTGTATGTATTTTATCCTTATATATAATGTGATAAACTAAATTCGCTTCGAAGGTATTAAATAAGATGTATAATATACAAAAACCGATATAAAAAAAATGGGCTGTCATCGCGCCATTTGAGTTTGTCAATAATAAACCTTTTCTATTTTCCGTATCTATTTGTTTTATGTAACGAGATCGGAAGAGCGTCGTGTAGGGAAAGAGTGTACGTCCTGGTGTA
>CAMTOT010000374.1 GCA_947074165.1 uncultured Bacteroidales bacterium | reverse complement strand
TCACCGCCATGCTCGCCGCAGATACCAATCTTAAGCCCGGGCTTAGTCGAACGCCCCTTATCCACACCAAAGCGAACAAGGCTGCCAACTCCCTCCTGATCAAGAGCCGCGAAAGGATCTGTTTTAAGAATACCCTTTTCCTGATAAATCTTCAAAAACTTACCGGCATCGTCTCTGGAGTAGCCAAATGTCATTTGAGTCAAGTCATTAGTACCGAAAGAGAAGAAATCTGCCACCTCGGCAATCTTATCGGCAGTAAGCGCTGCACGTGGCACTTCAATCATAGTACCAATCTTATAATCAAGTCTTTCGCCACGCTCCTTAAACACCGTTTCAGCGGTCTTACGAATCACATTAGCCTGCATTTTAAGCTCATCAATCACACCTACAAGCGGCACCATAATCTCTGGTATCACGGTTACCCCTTTTTTCTTAGCATCAAGAGCAGCTTCAATTATAGCCCTGGCCTGCATCTCTGTTATCTCCGGATAAGTACATCCAAGACGACAACCACGGTGACCGAGCATAGGATTAAACTCAGCAAGCGAATCACACGCTACCTTAACCTCCTCGATAGATATACCCATCTCATTGGCAAGCTCCTTCTGTGTGGCAAGCTGATGAGGTACAAACTCATGCAAAGGCGGATCAAGCAGACGTATAGTTACACCAAATCCATCCATTGCTTCAAAAATACCCTGAAAATCACTGCGCTGCATAGGCAGTAATTTATTGAGAGCCTCGCGGCGTCCGCGCTCAGTTTTTGAAAGAATCATCTCACGCATAGCTTTAATGCGTTCTCCCTCAAAAAACATATGCTCAGTACGGCAAAGACCTATTCCCTTAGCTCCAAACCTGCGTGCCACTGCGGCATCGCGTGGAGTATCAGCATTAGTACGCACATCCATACGGGTATATTTCTCGCAAAACGCCATCAGCTGTTTAAAATCACCACTTATTTCCGGCTCTACAGTTTTTATCTTTCCGTCATAAATTTCTCCGGTCGAACCGTTTAGAGAGATCCAGTCACCCTCTTTATATAGCGTGCCGCCCATCATGACGGTTTTATCTTTATAGTTAATTTTTATCTCACCGGCTCCGGATACGCAACACTTGCCCATACCCCTTGCCACTACAGCCGCATGAGATGTCATACCACCACGTGCAGTAAGAATACCCTGCGCTACCATCATCCCTCGCAAATCCTCAGGCGATGTCTCTATGCGCACCATAATAACCTTTTGTTTATCGGCAGCCCACGCCTCTGCCTCATCCGCAAAGAACACAATCCTGCCACATGCGGCACCAGGCGAAGCCGGCAAACCTTTGCCCACTACTTTAGCCTCCTTTACCGCCTGCTTATCAAAGACGGGATGCAGCAACTCGTCGAGCTTGGCAGCCTCCATACGGCGAAGTACAGCTTTCTCGTCAATAATTCCTTCACGATAAAAATCCATTGCTATCTTAACCATAGCCTCACCAGTACGCTTACCGTTACGGGTCTGAAGCAACCACAGCTTGCCCTCCTGAATAGTAAACTCAAGGTCCTGCATATCTGAAAAGTAATCCTCAAGCTTCTGCTGTGTCTCAATCAAATCTTTTGCGCATTCCGGCATAGTCTCCTCAAGCGACGGATAATTAGCCTTTCGGTCAGCTTCATCTATCCCCTGTAGTTCAGCCCAGCGTTTTGATCCCTCAGTGGTGATTTGCTGAGGTGTACGAATACCGGCCACAACATCTTCTCCCTGTGCATTGATAAGATATTCGCCGTTGAAAATATCCTCTCCCGTAGCTGCGTCGCGCGTAAAAGCCACCCCGGTAGCTGAAGTAGCGCCCATATTGCCAAACACCATAGCCTGTACATTTACCGCCGTACCCCACTCTTCCGGAATCTGATTTATGCGGCGGTAATATATAGCTCGCTCATTCATCCAGCTATCAAATACCGCGCAAATAGCACCCCATAACTGGTCATGAGGAGACACAGGAAACTCCTTGCCTGTCACATCTTTTACAGCTTGCTTAAATAAAGGAACAAGTTTTTTAAGATCTTCCGTTTCAAGTTCACTATCGAGTGTCACACCCTTCATTTTCTTTGCGGCCTCGATTATCTCCTCAAACGGATCAATATCAGTTTTATTCTTAGGCTTCATGCCTAATACCACATCACCGTACATCTGTATAAATCTCCGGTAAGAATCCCATGCGAAACGCGGATTACCAGATTTTTCAGACAGTGTTTCCACTGCTTCATCATTAATACCAAGGTTTAAAACCGTATCCATCATTCCCGGCATCGATACTCTCGCACCCGACCTTACAGACACTAAAAGCGGATTATTCTTATCACCAAATCTCTTACCTGTAAGAGACTCAATATGTCTTATTCCTGCTTCTACATCCTGCTTCAGAGAGGTTATCATAGCTTCTTCACCCAGCTGTGTATATTTATTACAAACTTCAGTGGTAATAGTAAATCCCGGTGGTACCGGAACTCCGATTAGATTCATTTCAGCCAGATTAGCGCCTTTTCCTCCGAGCAGGTTTTTCATATCTGCCTTGCCTTCGGCTTCGCCATTTCCGAACGTGTACACCTGTTTTTTATTCATAAGTATTATAATTTAATTAAGGTAAATAATACATAATTATCAGTTGTCGTCAGTGTTTTCTTACAGATCGGAAGAGCACACGTCTGAACTCCAGTCACCGCTCATTATCT
>CAMTOT010000373.1 GCA_947074165.1 uncultured Bacteroidales bacterium | reverse complement strand
TCTGATAAAAGCACTGTTAATCTGATATATAATGTGAATAAGAAAATTAATAAACACTTCAAATAATTTGAGCCATGAGACTCAGAAGCATAATCGTTTTTATTATCTATATACTGTGTTCTGTTTTTAAAGTAAACGGACAAATAGTTGGCAATGAGATAAGCGTCATTGTATCTCCCGATCATACCGACTGGACATATAAGCTAAATGAAAAATCTACTTTTACAATTATGGTTTTTAAGGCGCAAAATCTGCTGAAAGATGTAAAAATAGATTATGAGCTTGGTCCTGAATGGTATCCGGTGGAGCGGAAAGAGGGGATTATATTGAAGGATGGAAAACTGACGGTAAGCGCGGCTATGAGTGAAGCCGGCTTTTTAAGATGCAAGGTGACTGCATATCACGGAGAAAAGATTTACACGGGGCAGGCAACTTCGGCTTATGAGCCGGAGACGATTAGACCAAGCGCATCCGATCCTTCTGACTTTGATGCCTTTTGGTCAAATACTCTTGAGCAGGCGAGGTCGATATCTCTTGATCCTGTATATGAATTATTGTCAGACAGGTGTACGGATAAGGTGAATGTGTATCAGGTAAGTTTCAACAATATAAAATCAGGCTCTCGCACTTATGGCATATTATGCATACCTAAAAAAGAAGGGAAATATCCGGCTTTGTTAAGGGTGCCTGGAGCAGGAGTCAGACCATATCCAGGAGATATTTATACAGCTGAAAAAGGAGCTATAACATTAGAAATAGGTATACATGGAGTGCCGGTAAATATGGAACAGCCTGTTTATGACATTCTCGCGACGGGTCCGCTTGACGGTTATCAGTATCAGAATGATAACAGCAGAGATAAAAATTATTACAGGAAAGTATTTGTAGGTGCCCTACGCGCGGTAGATCTTATCTATTCATTGCCAGAGTTTAATTGTAAAGATCTTGGAGTGACCGGGTCAAGTCAGGGAGGCGCTTTGTCTATGGTTACTGCGGCTCTTGATAAGAGGGTTAGCTTTTATGCGGCTATACATCCTGCTATGTGTGACCATAAGGCTCATTTGAGCAAAAGAGCCGGCGGCTGGCCTCATTATTTTTATTACTTTACCCCTACGAATGATCAGATAGCAACAAGTGATTATTATGATATGGTCAATTTTGCAAAACGAATTACAGTTCCTGGCTGGTTTAGCTGGGGATATAATGACGATGTGTGTCCACCAACGTCAATATATGCGGCATATAATAGTGTCAGTGCGCCAAAGGAATTTCATCCTTACCTTCAGACGGCTCATTACTGGTATCAGGAGCAATATGAAGAGTGGATGAGGTGGATTTGGAATAAGATGGGATTAGATTTATGATTAATAATTTGTAACCATATCAAAAACTATACGATGAAAATATTTAAATTCATTTTCGTAATTATGTTGATTAGCCCTGTTTTATTGTCTTGCTCACAAAAGCCGGTCGAAGGCAAAAAGACAGATTCTACGGTGGCATTAATAAGGAAACTTAATCAAATACCATCGCATGGATTTATGTTCGGACACCACGATGATACTGTATACGGTATTGGTTGGGAAGGTGATTCAGACAGAAGTGATGTGAAAAGCGTGTGCGGTGATTATCCAGCCGTAATCTCTTTTGATTTGGGACGAATAGAAAAAAGAACGGGTTTTAATCTTGATAAAATTTCTTTTGAGAAAATACGAAAAGAGATTGTAAAGCATCATGATAGAGGGGGGATTATTTCTCTGAGTTGGCATGTTGATAATCCTGTTACCATGGGTGACTCATGGGATACAAGTGATTCGACTGTAGTGAAGTCTGTTTTGCCAGGAGGAAAAAAGCATGATATGTTTATTTGCTGGCTTGATATAGTAGCAGATTATATAAATTCTCTAAAAACAAAGAACGGAACTAAGATCCCGGTTATATTTCGTCCGTGGCATGAACATACCGGTTCATGGTTCTGGTGGGGGCAGAAATTATGTACAGACAATGATTATAAAGAGTTGTGGCGAATGACTTATGATCATATGAATAAGAGAAATGTCAATAATGTGGTATATGCTTATTCGCCGGGTAGTGAGCCTGAAAATACTGCTGAATATCTTCAGCGTTATCCTGGTGATGATATTGTAGATCTTATAGGCTTTGATACGTATCAATTTGAGAGAAGCGATTATATACGTAATCTGGAGAAGTCTCTTTCTATCGTTACTCAGGTCGGACGGTTTAAGAATAAGCCCATCGCAATAACAGAGACCGGATATGAGGCTATACCTGATTCTTCATGGTGGACGGAAACCCTTTTACCTGTAATAGCGAGGTATCCTGTATCGTATGTTCTTGTGTGGCGAAATGCCAGAGAGAAAGAGGGACATTATTATGCTCCTTACCCGGGACAGCAATCAGAAAATGATTTTGTCAGATTTTATAACAATACTAATACTATATTTGTATCAGATATAAAAAAATGTGATTTGTAAATTACTTATGTTTAAGATGAGTAATCAAAATAGAAAAGATATTTCGATGTATAATTATAGATACACCAATTATTAGTAGAACTATTTTTAGATATTAAATCAAAAAAACGAGCTGTCGTGACGATAGCTCGTTTTTGCATATTATGAAATAGAAATAATCATTTAGTACGCCCAAGCAGACTCGAACTGCTACCGTCAGAACCGGAATCTGAAATTCTATCCATTAAACTATGGG
>CAMTOT010000372.1 GCA_947074165.1 uncultured Bacteroidales bacterium | reverse complement strand
TATCCTTTTATCTGATCAAATCCATTCCCATAAACCCCATTCGTATTAGACTGAGAAATAATAGCGTCATTATCGATAGATTTAATAATACGAAATATAGTAACGCTTTCAGAACGTCTTGCAAGCACAATAAGAATCTTCACAGGCTTTTTAGAATACCATCCCTGACCATCAAGTAAAGTACAACCACGATTAGCCTCGCTATTGATAGCATTTGCAATTTCTTCATACTTCTCAGAGAATATCAAAAACTGTACAGAGCGGCGAGAAGAGTTAATAACCATATCGCACACATTAGACACGATAAACATACACACAAGACCGTAAACAATCTTATCAATACTATGGAATATAAAAAATGAAGAACTGATAATACATATATCACAGTATAGCATTGTGCGACCTACGGTAACATTCTTGTGCTTACTTACCATAGCAGCTATAATATCAGTACCTCCGGTACTCCCGTTATGAACAAACACCATTCCGACACCGCAACCGATAATCATAGAGCCGATAATAACATTCATAAATGGCTGCGCTTCAACAAGCGGCTGTGTAAACAGAGGCTGCATGATACCAATCATCACACTCATAACCGTTGTCCCGAAAATAGTACGGATTACAAAAGTCTTGCCAACAGACTTAAAGGCTACAAGCAGAAGCAAGATGTTAACGACATAGACTGTAACGGCAACAGGAATGCCGGAAGCAAAATAAAAAAGTGAACCAACCCCGGCCATACCTCCGGTTACTATTTTTTCTGGTAGGATGAACGCCGTAAGGCCAAAGGCATAAAGAAACAGTCCGAATATGATCATAGCATAATCTTTTGACTGCATCCACATTTTTTTTGTTATAGCTTGCATTATTATGTGTTTAAAAACAGCGCAAAAATAGCACTTTGGACGCTATGTAAAAGCATTTTTTAAATAAAAATTTAAAACAGTTATAAATTGAAAGTTAAATATGTATTTTCTCTACATATCATTGCTAAGCAAGGTTTTTACGCTACAAACACGCACAATTATAATATATTAATTTTTAGAGTCTTGAGTATGTAAAAACAAAAGACGCGGAACAAACATATCAGCTTGTCCCGCGTCTTTCAATTTGTAAGCAAAAAAGTTATAAAACGATATTTACAATCTTATTTGGCACTACGATTATCTTTTTAGGAGTTTTACCATCCAGCCATTTAGCTGAGTTGTCATGAGCAAGCACAACAGCTTCAACCTCTTCTTTAGGCGTACCCGCTGCAAAATCAAGAGTGAATCTCGCTTTACCGTTGAAAGAAATAGTGTATGTCACGCTGTCTTCTTTCAGATACTCTTCATTAAACATAGGCCACTGAGCATCGCAGACTGTAGTATTATTGCCAAGCACAGACCAAAGCTCTTCTGAAATATGAGGAGCAAAAGGAGCAAGAAGCACCACAAGTTCTGACAGTACGGCGCGACTTGTACATTTCTGCTGTGTAAGCTCATTAACGCATATCATAAACGCTGCTACAGATGTATTGAAAGAGAAGTTTTCAATATCTGAAGATACTTTCTTAATAAGCTTATGAAGCGATTTAAGAGCATCTTTTGTAGGCTCAGCGTCAGTTATGATAAGCTCTCCGTTTTTGTAGAATAAAGCCCAAAGTTTACGAAGGAATCGGTGTACACCATCGATACCGTTTGTATCCCATGGCTTAGACTGCTCTAATGGTCCAAGGAACATTTCATAGAAACGAAGTGTATCAGCACCATATTTATCTACGATATCATCAGGATTTACTACGTTGAACATCGATTTAGACATCTTTTCAACCGCATAACCACAGATGTATTTGCCGTCTTCAAGAATAAACTCAGCGGTATTGAACTCCGGACGCCAGGCTTTGAACGCTTCAAGATCAAGCTGATCATTGCTCACGATATTTACGTCAACGTGAATAGGCGTTACATCATACTCATTTCTTAAATTATAAGAAACAAAAGTATTTGTATCCTTGATACGGTAAACGAAATTTGAACGTCCCTGTATCATACCCTGATTTACAAGCTTTTTGAATGGTTCATCCTCACAGATAACTCCAAGGTCAAAAAGAAGCTTGTTCCAGAAACGACTGTAAATAAGGTGACCTGTAGCATGCTCCGTACCACCAATATACAGATCGACATTACGCCAGTACTGATTTGCTTCAGGAGAAACAAGAGCTTCCGTATTTGTTGGATCCATATAGCGAAGATAGTAAGCCGAAGACCCCGCGAAACCAGGCATAGTGCATAGTTCAAGAGGGAAGTGATCTTCTGTTTCCCAGTTTTTAGCGTGACCAAGAGGCGGTTCGCCAGATTCGGTAGGAAGGAAAGATTCTACTTCAGGCAGTTCAAGAGGCAGTTTTGACTCATCAAGCATATATGGCATGCCTTCTTTGTAATATACAGGGAACGGTTCGCCCCAGTATCTCTGACGGCTGAAAATAGCGTCGCGAAGGCGGAAGTTTGTTTTTACTTTACCAAGACCTTTGTCTTCGATAAACAGTTTGGTTTTAACTATAGCTTCTTTTACGGAAAGACCGTTAAGATCAAGTTCAGGTCCGCAAGAGTTCATTACAGTACCCTCTTTAGCGTCGTAAGACTCTTCAGACACGTCGCAACCCTCTACAAGAGGTATAATAGGCAAACCGAAGTGCTTAGCGAAAGCATAGTCGCGTGAATCGTGAGCAGGAACAGCCATGATAGCGCCTGTACCATAACCCGCTAGTACGTAATCTGA
>CAMTOT010000371.1 GCA_947074165.1 uncultured Bacteroidales bacterium | reverse complement strand
TCTACACCAGGACGTACACTCTTTCCCTACACGACGCTCTTCCGATCTTATTTGGATGTTTTTGTGCATAATTTGCATCTGTTCATATAAATAAGCCGATGCATATATCATCACAAAATATTGATTAAAAGTCTATTATGTGATGCTGTTTTTAGAACCGGTCTTTTAACAACTCTCATTTAAATTTTATACTTTTGACGCATATCAAATCACGAGTAGCTATTTACGCTTTTTAAATTAAATTTGCGACTCTGTAAAAATTAAAGAATATGATTTATACCATTACTTCACCACACGATATAAATACTGAAATATCTTTGCCCGCGTCAAAAAGCATAAGCAACAGAGCTCTTATTCTAAATGCGCTGAGTTACTCACCTTATGAGCCGAAAAATCTTTCAGATTGCGATGATACAAAAGTGATGATTAACGCGTTTAATTCAAACAGCAACAAATTTGATATCGGAGCGGCAGGCACTTCTATGAGATTTCTCACCGCTTACCTTTCAAAGATAGGGGGAGTATGGGAGATAACAGGAAGCGAAAGGATGAAAAACAGACCTATAGGGATATTGGTAGACGCATTGAGATCTCTCGGCGCCAATATAGAATATCTTGAAAAGGACGGATTTCCACCCCTTAAAATAACAGGAAAAGCTCTTAAAGGAGGGCATCTTGAGATTAACGGGACAGTAAGCAGCCAGTTTATTTCAGCTATATTAATGATAGCTCCGACTATGATGGAGGGTTTAAAACTTCATCTTACAGGTGATATTATATCTATGCCATACATAAAGATGACTCTTGGCATGATGAAGGAGTTTGGCGTTAAATCGAAATGGATTGACAATACTATCGTTATAAAACCACAGGAATATAAAGAGATCCCTTATTTTGTAGAATCTGACTGGTCGGCTGCATCATACTGGTATGAAGTTGTGTCGCTTATACCAGGTGCAAAAGTCCTGCTTGTCGGGCTGAAAAAAGAGAGCTTACAGGGAGACTCACGTATTGCTGATTTTTTCTCTCATTTAGGAGTAAATACTGAATTTATAAATACAGGAGTAATCATAAGCAACAACGGGGAAAAGATGCCGGAATATCTGGAACTGGACTTAAGTAATCAGCCGGATCTTGCGCAGACTCTTGTAGTAACTTGCTGTATGAAGCAGATTAAATTTAAATTTACCGGACTTCAGACACTTCGCATAAAGGAAACTGACCGCATAGCTGCACTTGAGATTGAATTAAAAAAATTAGGCTATATCATAACTGATCAGTATGACAGTGTAATGATATGGGATGGCAGCATGTGTGATAAAGAGCAAAATCCGGTTATTAAAACTTATGATGATCACCGTATGGCTATGGCTTTCGCACCTGCATGCGTAACCGTCGGTAAAATATTAATTGAAGAGCCTCATGTGGTAAGTAAATCATACCCGGGCTATTGGGAAGACCTTGACAAAGCAGGTTTTATTATTAATAAAGAATAAAAAAGTAATGATATATATACTTTTAGGAATAGTAATTTTAGGTGTAATAGCCGCTATAATAAACTTCTTTCAGCACAAAAATGAGCTAAAGAAATTTGAGCGAGGTGAGATTGACAAACTTTATGAACCGAAAGAAGCAGAGGAAGAGTGTTGCGGTGAACACGCTACATGTGAAAAAGACTCTCTTTTGGCGGCGGTAAGTAAGGATATAGAATATTACGATGATGAGGAGCTCGATAAATGGAAGCATATAGCGGAGAATGATTTTTCAGAAGAAGCGGCTGAAGAGTTTCGTCACGTTTTTTATACTTTGCAGGAGGTTGAAGTTGCCGGTTGGGTGAGGAGCCTGCATTTAAGAGAAATTGAAATTCCGGCTCAGATCAAAGATGAGGTACTGATGATAATAAGAGAGAGGAGATTCTGATTATGGAGATATTGTCATATCTGTTTTTTCAGAACGCGATACTGGGAACGATACTTGTGAGTTTCTGCTGCGGGATATTGGGGACTTATATAGTTTCACGTCGTCTTGTTTTTATTAGCGGAGGGATAACTCACGCGTCATTCGGAGGTTTGGGACTTGGATTCTTTGCCGGAATAAATCCGGTAATAACTGCAATTGGTTTTGCCGTGCTATCAGCTTTCGGAGTGCAATGGTTATCTAAAAAGCAGGCAGTAAGAGAGGATTCGGCTATAGCTGTATTCTGGGCTTTAGGCATGGCTATAGGTATAATTAGTATTTTCCTGACCCCGGGGTTTACACCAAGCCTTACGGAGTTCCTTTTTGGAAATATACTTACAATCACATATGATGACCTTGCCTGGTTTGGCGGGTTCACATTGCTGCTTATCGTTTTTACTATTTTATTCTTGCGTAAAATAATAGTTATTGCTTTTGACAGAGAATTTGCCAAAGTGCAGAATCTGCCAGTAGCTTTTATTGAAAACATAATGATGGTGTTTATAGCAGTATCTATTGTACTGACTATAAGACTAATTGGACTCGTGCTACTTATGAGTGTAATTACACTGCCACAAATGATATCGGGGGTATTTTATAATGACTATAAAAGAATCATGGTGCTTTCTATAATAGTATGCCTTATTGCTTGCATTACGGGACTTTTCGCTTCTTTTTATATGAATGTACCTGCCGGAGCCTGTATTGTTTTTGTACTTGTCATTATCTATTCTATATGCAAATTGATTGGAGACTTAATCAATAGACTTATCCAGATCGGAAGAGCACACGTCTGAACTCCAGTCACCGCTCATTATCTCG
>CAMTOT010000370.1 GCA_947074165.1 uncultured Bacteroidales bacterium | reverse complement strand
ACACCAGGACGTACACTCTTTCCCTACACGACGCTCTTCCGATCTAATCAATATTCAGTTTCAGAATAAATCTTCATTTCGCAATCCTTACAATTAAATTGCAGACGTAATCTTTTATCCTGATATACAAGAAATAAAGGTTCGGAAAGCTCCCCTTTATATCCCTGAAATCTGGCACACAAACCAAGAGAATATTTTACGCAGTGCTTTGTAAACATCAAAGGCACATCGCGACGCGCTATAAGCTCAAAACCTTTATCTATACTTTCCACCCCATGTTTTGAATAAAACGACTCCGCTTTAGAGTTTGTTACATTACCAAGATAGGTAAGTTCTTTAAACGGATAAACGGCTTTATCATCACCCTTCACAAAAGGATCTCGTTTATAATCTGAGATTCTTTTTGCCTCAAGCCTCTCGGCTGCTTCTCTTTTAAGTGAAGTAAGAAGAGAAGAAGGTATAAAGAACTCATCACTTAGAGTCGATTCAAAAGCAGTCGCTTCAAATATAGTATTACCAAGCTTTGTCAGCTGTTTTTTCTGATTTTCAAATTGCGGATTTTTAGCTACTTCCTTAACATGGTCAATTTCTGTTTCTACAAAGAAATTATCCTCATCTGTCATTCTCAACTTAAATCCTGATTCTGTTTCCTCCAGTCGTATAGATACAGAAATCTTCCTCTGAGCACTCTCTTTTGAAAGTTCTTTCTCAAATTCATGATCAAAGTTTCTGTAAAGCTCCATCTTAGGCTCAATCTCAGGCCATTCCGCCGGAAAAACCCTGTTATCCTCTACCCTGTTTACCCGGAAACCCTTAAACGAGCCGTCTTTTGATTTAAAACACAACCCGTCTCCGTTATTCAAAGCCACCAGTCCTGCTACCGTAAACGAGCCTTTTTTTATCTCCTTCACAGTCCCCACATACTGACCCACAGACTTAGGCGTATCAGGTGAGTAAACGAAATCTTTCGAACGACCTTTCAGATAATAATTAGTAAAACCTCTGTTGAAGCTTCTTGTAGCGTCGGGTTCAAATGTAAACGTAGTCCTACCTGATGATTTTGCGCTCAGGTCAGCACGTTTTTTAAATATTGCGTCAAGACGCTTTCTGTAATAAGCAGTAATATTCTTTACATAACCGACATCTTTAAGCCTGCCCTCTATCTTCAAAGACGTAACGCCGGCATCAATCAATTGCTCGAGCGAATCAGACTGATTCATATCTTTAAGCGAAAGAAGGTGCTTTGATTTCGCAATCACCTTGCCATTACTATCCACAAGATCGTATGGCAAACGGCAGTACTGTGCGCAGGCTCCTCTGTTGGCGCTACGCTTTGACAGCGCCTCCGATATATAACATTGTCCACTGTAACTTACGCATAAAGCGCCATGTACAAAAACCTCAAGAGGTACTGAGGTCTGAGAAGAAATTGACTTTATCTGATCAAGAGTAAGCTCTCTTGCCAAAACGACCTGTTTAAACCCAACCTGTTCAAGAAATTTCACTTTCGCGGCATCGCGGTTGTCAGTCTGTGTACTGGCATGAAGCTCAATTGGAGGAAGATTCAGCTCCATGATACCCATATCCTGTACTATAAGTGCATCAACACCAATATTGTATAGTTCGTGTATAAGCTTTTCCGCCTCATCCATCTGATCATCCCGCAACACTGTATTAAGAGCCACATACACTCTGGCGTTATACATATGCGCAAATTCAACCAGGCGGGCTATATCTTCCACCGAATTACCGGCAGCAGCTCTCGCGCTAAATCTGTCTGCACCAATATACACGGCATCAGCGCCATGCTTTATCGCTTCTATTCCTATATCTGCATTTTTTGCAGGCGATAACAATTCTATTTTTCTCATTTATTTGATATCTCTAATATCGTATGGAGTCTCCTGATATACAAAATAATTCAGCCAGTTGGCAAACATTAGATTGGCGCAACTTCTCCATTTCACTACCGGTTCATTTTCCGGATTGTTGTTTTTATAATAATTTACAGGCACTTCAATTTCCAGCCCTTGAGACGCGTCTCGCTTATATTCCGTATCAAGAGTATATGGCGCATACTCCGCGTGACCGGTCAGAAATATCTCTCTGCCGCCCCGGGCCATAACCATATATACTCCCGAATCGTCCGACTCTGAAAGAATAGTAAGATCATTAACATTCTCAATATCCGACCGTCTTACTTCACTATGACGACTATGCGGAACATAAAATTCGTCATCAAACCCACGAAATATAGGATTAAGACTCACATTGGCTGTATGTTTGAATATGCCAAACATCTTTTTTTCAAGCGAATACTTAGGCACTCCGTAGAAATGATATAACCCTGCCTGTGCCGCCCAGCATATATACATTGTAGATGTGACATGCGAACGTGACCAGTCGAAGATTGACTTCATCTCATCCCAGTACTTCACTTCCTCATAATCAAGTTGCTCAAGAGGAGCCCCCGTAATAATCATGCCGTCATATTTATTCTCCTTCAACTGATCAAATGTCTTATAGAAAGCATTAAGATGATCTGCGGATGTATTTTTTGACACATGCCCTTTTATCATCATAAAGTCTATCTCAAGCTGCAACGGTGTATTTGACAATAAGCGAATCAGGTCATTCTCTGTTGTTACCTTTACAGGCATAAGATTAAGTATCACAATCTTAAGAGGTCTGATATCCTGTTTTGACGCCTCATCGGCATCCATAACAAATATATTTTCAGATCGGAAGAGCACACGTCTGAACTCCAGTCACCGCTCATTAT
>CAMTOT010000369.1 GCA_947074165.1 uncultured Bacteroidales bacterium | reverse complement strand
TAGCCTTTAATACAAACACTCAATCTGCTTTTCAACGATCAGCAAGCCAATCTTTTGATCACAGATAGAGCAGATCGGTAATTATTATATCTAATGCTTTTTCCTCTTCTGATTTTCGCCCAATTATTCGTCTCCAGTCATTACGCGATATCGCTTTTTGTGCTGCAAAGGTAAATGGTGACAATGCTTGATCAAGTTCAGGCGATGTTCCCGTAAAAATCTCCACCCATGGGTCGTATTCAAGCCTACGGTTTACTAAGGAAAACTTGCTTTAGCATCTTACACCACCTTTTTGAGCAGCGTAAAAAGGCGAAACATACCGCGTAGCGACAGGCGACGCAGAAAAAAAAAGCTCAAATCAGGGAAAAAGCAAATAAAGGCTCACACCCACGAGCTCATGGTTTAACATAAAATTTTTGCAGCATGAAAACATTTACTTTACAACAAGCCATCAACGTGTTAGAGACACATTTTAAAGGCTATCGTATCATTAAAAAATACAATTCAATAAAAGAATTATCTATACTCTTTTTGGACGTAAAGGGCAATAAATGGGAGCTATTTACAAATGGTGACACCTACTTTCAGACTGTTGAAGATTTTGTAATCATACCGATGAATTAATTTATTAACTATTAAAATATATTGAAATGGAAAATTTTGAACTTCAAACAATTGAATCACAAGTTACAGATTTACAAACAATTGAGCAAACTTTTGATTTTGAGAGCAACAATGTTGTAACAATGCAGCTTGAAACTTTAAAGCGCACACACAAAGAAAATGATATATACGGCAATCCGATAAGGGGTATATATCACTATCAAGTTATTGAGCGTATCACTGCACTATGTGAGCTTAACGGATTGACTTACGAAGTTGAGGAAATTTTTGCAGCACAAAACAAAAATAAAAATCAACCCGGAGTTGTGATATTACCACAGGTAGAAGATACTTTCGGAGCCAAAGCAGTAGAGGCACATGTGTTAAGACGAATTTATACTACTATCAATATTACAAATGAAGAGACGGACGAACTCACAACTACATTGGTCATTGCCTACCATCAAGACGGCATCCAATGTGCTATTGGTCCATGTGTCAAGATTTGCCATAATCAATGTGTGTTAGGGGCACAGCGGACCGTTATCACCTATGGCAAAGATAAAGTTACGCCCGATGAATTATTTATGCGTGTCAACTCGTGGTTAAGTGAATTTAGTACGAATCTACAAGAGGATAGAGCAAAAATCGAACGCCTGAAAAACACCCCTATTTCCGCAGAACAGGTTTTTGTCATTATCGGGATGCTTACCGCTATGCGTGTGGCACATGATAGCAAGGATAAGCGATTATCCGAACAGGTTGGTACATATCCTTTAAATCAGTCTCAAATATCTGTTTTCACAGAGGATCTTCTGAAACTCAAACAAGATAAAACCAACTTGACAGCGTGGGACATCTACAACGTAGCTACCGAAATATACAAGCCTATGAAGTCAGACTTCCCCTCCTTAATACCGCAAAATGTTGCTTTTGCTGACTTTATAACATCCTTTTTAAACTAAAATATTCACTTTTAAAATTATTCAATTATGGACAAGAAAAACAAAAAACAGGAAAGTACAACCGCTTTGCAAGTAATCTCAAACGAAACGAGTGCAGCCGATAAACTGCAATTTGAAATTGAGCAAAAAACAAAAGAGCTACAACGCACTTTAGAACAGTTGGAAATAAAAAAACGATTATCGGCTAACCGTGTATTGTTTATTGAGGTTCTTGATAAATTAACCGAAGCAACGGAAAGAATATCTAATGAAGATAGTTTCGATAGCGAACATTACAAATTAAAGTTTGTTAGCTTCGGAAATTATCGAGATGAAGAAGTTTTCACCATTGGTAACCGAAATCTTATTTCTGAATTTGTAGCCTTTATAAAAATAAAGGTAGCAGATAAAATAAGAGAGCTAGAAGAGGAATTAATCTCTTAATAATATGCTCAAAGCTTTTAAAGCCCATCGTTAAAGGTGGGCTTTAAAAATCGCCGCCGCGAGATGCTCACAAGCTCCCATCTCGCGGCGGGGGTATTGGTAGGATAAATCCTTATCTTTTCTTGCGACCACGCAGGGGCTACACTTCTTATAGAACAGTAGCCATCATATAGGAAGTTAAATGCTAAGTGTCTTTGTCACTCACATTAAACCTCACAAATTTTATATATCTAAATAGCGAAATATATAATATATGAAATATATTGTATATTTTAGCGGAGTAAACAAAAAGACAATCCTATGAGAAAAGTAGTACATGTTCATCTTATTTTTGAGAAAAGAGACTATTACTTTGGTTCGATCAGTGCCATATATTCTATCCTAAACGAAGAGCAGATAGCCATTAAGAAAAGCTATCTGCAAAGTCTAAAGCTAACTGCCGGTGAAGTGAAGTTGACCAGGCGCGCCATTATAAAAGTGTCGGAACTCATCACTGCCGGAGCCGGCACAGACCCATCTATTTAAGAAACGCAAACGTACCGGCAAGAACCGATGAAACTTCGGTGTAGTGGAAGTTCATACCGTACCACAATGTGTCGAAAGCATCGGTAACGTGTGTTTTGTGTTCGTCAGGATTATCTGGAGTATCGTCTGTCCTTTCTGGATTCTTATTCTTCTCGAAACCATTCTTACCCTGCCTTACTCCTGTTTGCTCCATCGCGATCTTTAGGAACTCGTTGTTGTGCAAGTTGATTTGTATCCATAAGAAATCAGGATCACCCTTGAGGTTACGATCAATCTGC
>CAMTOT010000368.1 GCA_947074165.1 uncultured Bacteroidales bacterium | reverse complement strand
TGTCCGCGATTGTGCTGTTTCTCCATCAGCAAATACAGCTTGTTCAAGCCGTACATCCATGTGCCATACTTTTTTTCGTAGTAATCCAGCGGTTTCAGCAAGCGAATCATTGCAACCCCGCATTCATGCTTCAATTGTTCCATCAAATATATTAAAGTTTATTCTATTCAAATTTTGCAGACCTCACAATGAAAATATTCAAAGCAAAATCTGCAAAACCTAATTTTTTATTCTACTGTTACCGACTTAGCCAAGTTTCTCGGCTGGTCTACATCTAGCCCCTTGCACACGGCTACATGGTAGGCCAGTATCTGCAATGGGACAGTCGTTATCAACGGGTCAAGACACTCTAATGTTTCGGGTAGTTCAATACAATAGTCGGCTATTTTGCTGATTACTGTATCACCCTCATTCACTACTGCAATAACCCTTCCTTTACGAGCTTTAATCTCTTGTATGTTACTCAATACCTTTTCATATAATGCATTGTGAGTAGCAATCACCACAACTGGCATTTCGCTATCAATCAATGCAATCGGTCCATGCTTCATTTCTGCAGCCGGATATCCCTCGGCATGAATATAAGATATTTCTTTCAACTTAAGCGCACCTTCAAGGGCTACTGGATAAGAGTATCCACGACCAAGATAGATAAAATTGTGCGCATAGGTGAATATTTTAGATAATTCTGCGATTTTATCATTTAGCTTCAGCACTTTTTTCATCTTTTCAGGAATACGATTCATCTCCTGAACGATCTCCAAATAATGCTCTTCAGTGATTGAGCTCTTCTCTTTTGCCAAGGTTAATGCTAGCATTGTTAGCACGGTAACCTGACCGGTGAATGCTTTAGTAGATGCTACACCAATCTCTGGACCAACGTGAATATAAGAACCCGTATCTGTGGCGCGTGGAATAGAAGAACCAATAGCATTACATATACCATATATAAAGGCACCTCTACTTCTTGCCAACTCTACTGCTGCTAGAGTATCGGCAGTTTCTCCACTTTGAGAGATAGCTATCACCACGTCATCTTCATTGATAACCGGATCGCGATAACGAAACTCCGAAGCATATTCTACTTCTACAGGAATACGACAAAAGCTCTCAATAAGTTGCTTCCCAATAAGGGCAGCGTGCCATGAAGTACCGCAAGCAACAAATATAAAACGTTTAGCCTTGAGCAATCTTTCTTTATGATCGATTACTGCAGATAGCACTACATTAGTACCTTCTACATTGACACGACCACGCATACAATCGTTGATACAATCGGGCTGCTCAAAAATCTCCTTGAGCATAAAGTGAGGATAGCCTCCTTTTTCCAACTGACCTAAATTCAAGGTAACAGTTTTTACTTCAGGGGTTACCTCTATATTGTGGAGATTGACAACTTTCAAATCTTGATTTCTGTCAATCACTGCAATCTCTTCATCTTTAAGATAGACTACCTTATCTGTATACTCTACAATAGGAGTGGCATCTGAGGCTAAGAAGAATTCATCTTCACCAATACCTACTACTAGCGGACTACTTTTGCGAGCTGCGATAATTTGATCGGGATGCCCTTTTTCAAGTACGGCAATGGCATAGGCGCCAATAACTTCGCGCAAAGCCAACTGCACAGCAGATAAAAGGTCAAGATTATTAGTTACCTTAATATATTCTATCAGCTGAACCAATACTTCAGTATCAGTGCTACTTTTGAATTCATATCCTTTAGCTTGAAGTTTCTCCTTGAGAGTAGCATAGTTTTCTATGATACCGTTATGGATAAGAGCCAAAGTTTCTGTCGACGAGTAGTGGGGATGAGCATTAGCTGAACAAGGTTCTCCGTGTGTAGCCCATCTTGTGTGCGCTATACCAATAGTACCTGTTGTGTCTTTTTGCTCTGCAAAACCCTCAAGCTCGCTAACCTTA
Source organism: uncultured Bacteroidales bacterium (assembly GCA_947074165.1). Lineage (GTDB taxonomy): Bacteria > Bacteroidota > Bacteroidia > Bacteroidales > JAUNSR01 > JAUNSR01. The sequence goes on along the minus strand of CAMTOT010000368.1, from coordinate 871 downwards.
CCTTTAGCTTTGTAGACATTTAATTGATTGTCTGTGTTGATCAGTGCCACACCAGCACTGTCATATCCTCTATATTCCAGGCGCTTGAGCCCTTTTATTAATATTGGGTACGCGTCTTTTTTACCAATATAACCAACAATACCACACATAATTATTTAATTTTGACGTTTTTCGCTGCAAAGATAAATAAATATTGCGTTCATAAAAAGTCTATGGTGCAAGAAAAATCAGATTATCCAACAAAAGAATAATCACCCATAGAAAAACAAAAGATTACACACAATAAAAAAAGAAATATATTGCGAGAAATAAACGACCAAGGCTACCCTTGCAAAACACTAGTAACAACCCAAAACATAGGCACGGCTACTCAGCTCGCTGGCAAGGGCTACTCACCGAGCTGGCAAGCTGTTGCCACCGAGCAGGCAAGGGCTATCCACCAAACCTAGTTTTCGCACCTCCAAACAAGACTGATTATCAAGCTTATATGATTTTCACTAAAAATTGATTCTAACTTCTGTCAAAAACCCCACCACTCCCAAATATTAGTTAAAGAACAGAGCAATAACCCTCAAAAAATCACAAAATCAATCAACTGCAAAACAGGCACTTTCAAAAAATACACGAGACATACGTTACTATTTATCATTTTATATGGTTTATTTCTTTCTTTTCATTACTTTTGCCACACATTTTAGAGCGTATTGATATATAAACATGTGTTAAATAGTGAGTAAATAGTTAAATTCATGGCTTATATATAACATAATGAAATTAAATTTATATTTTTGCGACTCAGATTGACAGAATAAATAGGTATTATAAGATTATAAAGCTAAACAGAATGAAAAAAAGAGAACTTTTTAACAAC
>CAMTOT010000367.1 GCA_947074165.1 uncultured Bacteroidales bacterium | reverse complement strand
TTTTTATTTCTTTATCTCTCAAGTGTTATCCCCATAATCCCTATCACAACGTCATTCGCATAGGTTTCAAGCTCTAACGATTCCAGTTCCTTAGTTTTATCCAACGACATATCCAGTATAATACCTGCTCCACCAGGTATTACCCTGTCCTGAGCCGATTTATACTTATAAATATCAGCCGGTGTACGTGTCACCTCACCTGTTTTAAGCATTACCCTGTAAGCTCTCGGATAATCACTCTTAAAGGCAGCATCATCGAAATAGAAATCTTGCTCTATAGGATACCATGTGGTAGGATTTATAAGTTCAAGTCTCTCTTTTGTACCGTCTTTATAATTCACCGTCACTACTCCGTTTGCTATGTGACACTGCATGTGATTTGTACTACCTGCCATAAGCAGATAAACAGTCTGCGCACTTCCCGAAAGAGGCAGCGAGACTTTATCCGGATACCTGTCCCAAAGTGAAGAATATACTATATTATTATTTTCAGACACTCTGAACGGCAGACCAAATTCGGTGGTAAACACACCATTTTCAGATTTATCAATCAAGCCTTTATCATCAACCACAGCTGTCTGATCCGGATGACACCATTCGCCAATTCCCTGAAGTGGAATTTGCAATGTTGTGAATGGCGATCTGGGTGAATCATATTTATTTTTAAATATATCACATACCGAACTATTGAAATATCTCCCAATCTCCACGGTCTCCAGTCTTTTACCTGCAAAGTATGATTTATCATTCACGTCAGCAAGCACATTTCGTGAAGAAGAATGCTGTTTATCCACCATCACATTGATATTAACAGGCTCCCACCATGACATATCTCCCTGTTTTAGTTTTACAAAAGACACTCTTTCACCCTCCTTACCAGATGCCTTTGCCGTAATCTTTTTAGATTTCACAGACCTTTGAATAAGCAGATTCTGAGGATCTTTCACAGCTACAATAGACGCTTGTTTTACCGACGGAGTTATATTAACTGAATTATTTTTTACTACTTCTCTTTCATAAATAAGATCAGACAGTTTATCTCCGCTCCAACGTATTTCTATGTCGAACGAATCCCCCTTTCGTGTGGTAATATTAATTACAGGTTCATCTATTCCGTTAGCGTCAAGTTCCCATTTCACAGGTTCGCCATTGACTGTAACCGCGGATATTCTATCATACTGCGCCTTAACAGACATAGTAAGATAAGCCTGATTATTTCTTGTTATTGAAGTCTTTACCGGTTCGTTACTTATAGAAATACCATTATTTTCCTTCAATCTAACAGAGTATAAATCGTTCATACCATCTTCGCTCCTTTTGAAATCAAAAGACAAATAAGGCGCAGATATGCTTGCGTGATCCCATTTTGCCGGGAATCCCGGTCGTATAGTCATCTTTTCATTCAGCATATCCGGTATAATACCGAAAAGACCTTGCACTACGGCTCTTGATGTTATGCCAACAGGATCTCCGAAATCCCTGTAACACTCACCTCTGGCAGCATCATAAAAACTTATCTGACCGAAATTACCTGGTGATCCGCCCAGATACATTCCGTCAAGAAACATACTTTTAAGAAGCATAAAACCATCCTCATTACGACCTGCCTGCCAAAGAGATAAAGCTGTATGAGCAACCTCCGCATGAGCCACATTATTTATAGACCATGCGTAAGGAAACCAATTTGTAGTGGAGACCGTAGCATATCCGTCATCTTTAAGACCACGCGCCCTTACCGGGATATGAGGAATCTCCGTTTTCACATAATGTGCAGCCTGATACCCCTGATATGGATCTTGCACATCAGAATCTATAGCGTGATAGATAGTCCACAAAGCCGGCTTATGATGCATGTTTCTTTTGCCCATATAGTCCTTAAACTCCGCCCATCGACCATATTCAGGCATCCACAAAGTTGAATTTATAGCATTCAAAATAAGTGAAGATTCTTGTTCATAAGGCTTCGGATCCACGCCAATCTTAGACGCTATATCAGCAGCGAGTTTATTTGCTCTGTAATTATACGCTGTCGAATGAGTCACAGCGCCACTATTATAATAAAGTGCGTCACTAGCCCAGATACAACAATAAGCATCATAAAGACCGTTATTATCAGGATCATAATTTCTCTTTTCCCATGCAAGATGACGCTCTATCGTTGGCCATATCTCTTTTGCGTATTCAATATCTCCGGTCCAGTTAAGATGCCACAATAATTCATCAATATAACATAGATTCATATCATAGTGATGCATTATATTATTCTTATTCGGATTACGAGATATATAACCATTACTGTACATTGGCGTTCCCCACTCTTTCAGAGCCCTTGCGTTAGCACGTTCACCATCCTGAGCCGGATGCTGTTTTACAGGTACTACATCTGTAACCTGCGACGCGGCATACCCGTCAAAATGGATTCTCGCTCTATCATTCCATCCTAATATATCCCCGACATAAGCTGCTCTCCAGCCGCTAAGAGGCATACGCCAGCCTATTGCTCCGTGCTGCCATGCCGGATTTTCCCAAATACCGTCAGCCGCTACGCTCAATGCCGCCCCTACCGTATTAAGGTATGGATCGGGCGTAGTAATCTTTATTGTTGAAGCTATTTTCTCCCGACGTGATTCTGCGTTCTCAAAACATTTCGATAGATCATCATATGATAATTCCGGATAATTCTGAGCTTCACAAACAGAGATATAAAAACTACCCTCAAGTGGCATAACGGCTGCAAGAAGCGGTTTATTCTCTTTTGGCGCAGAATTCCACATATCCTGAGGTGTCGTAACCACATAAGGCGAGACTATTTTAAAATCGGCTTT
>CAMTOT010000366.1 GCA_947074165.1 uncultured Bacteroidales bacterium | reverse complement strand
TCGGATTCTCCGGTGTGCCGTCTGTGATATTTTCAAAAGCTTTTTGTATCGAGTTGTATACATAAGGCATTTGTATATCTTCATCTTTGATGTTGTTGTCTATAAAGAAGCAGTGAGTTCCGGTAGTGAATATCTCTCCCCGATAAATAATACTATTGTCAGACATTGTTATTGGGTCTGATTTGTCGAGAGATATGTATTTATCTGCCAATATTGTATAAGGTAAAAGCAGCAATATACCGAGGGTCAGTATTTTTCTGAGTATCATATAATATCGTTTACAGTGCTATAATGCAAATAAGCATAATAATGAACTCAAATATAGACATTAATCTTAAAATTTCTAATTAAATTTTGAACTCATATATTAACCGTGTACCTTTGTATCGCTTAGAATAAATAAACCTTCAGCGGGTAATTATTGTGATCAAAGCATCCATTTTCCCGGATAATCCTTATCCAAAGGCAGGAGAGCTGCGTACCAATCCCGGTCGCCATCACGTTTTGTTATTGCCTTAAGCCTAAGCCGGCGTTGCATAAACACCTGCTTACTGAAAAAAACAACTTCTATATGAATTTAAAGATGTACGTTCCTTTTTACAAGAGGAATCTTGCAGTCGCTGTGCCGGTTATTTTATCACAATTGGGACAGGTCGTTGTGCAGTTTGCCGATTCGATGATGGTTGGGAGACTGGGCGCCACTCAACTTGCTTCGGTATCGTTTGCCGGTGCCGTATTTACTATCGGGATGTTTTTTGTAATGGGGACTTCAATGGGGCTTACTCCGCTTGTTGGGCAAAGCTCAGCCCGAGGTGAGCATCGCCGATGTGCTAATTTATTTCAGAACTCCTTTGTGATGAATCTACTTATGGGTGGTCTGATTATTCTTATTATGTTTGCCGGCTCGTTTTTTATGGATAGGATGGGGCAGGATACAGAGGTTGTAGAGCTTGCGGTACCTTATTTCCGTATCATGCTTGTATCTCTTATACCTATGCTTATTTTTTATTCATTCAAGCAGTTTATGGAGGGGATAGGCAATACGCGTGTGGCTATGCTTATCACTATCGGATCTAATGTTGTGAATATTGCGCTAAACTATGTGTTGATATACGGTAAGTTGGGATTTCCGGAGCTTGGTGTATCTGGTGCGGCTTATGCAACTCTTATTGCGCGTATTCTTATGCCGATTGCGTTTATTCTGGTTTTCATGAAGAGAGACTCTCTGAGAAGATATTTTTCATTCTTCAACCGAGCGTCATTCTCTTACGCTTCTGTGAAAAATCTTTTTAATGTAGGTATGCCTATAGGCGGACAGATTCTTGTAGAGCAGATTGCGTTTGGTTTTACTACTATCATGGCCGGTTGGCTCGGTGCTGTAACCCTTGCAAGTCATCAGATAGCTATGAATATATCCACCATGGTGTTTATGATTCTTTGTGGTCTTAGCGCCGGTACTACCATACGAGTTAGTCACCAGTTTGGAGAGGGTAAAATAGAAGATATGCGTCGGGCTGCTCACGCTTCTTATCACCTTACCTTTTTCTCTGTTGTGATATGCGATATACTTATCATCTTATTCAGATCGCAGATCCCATTACTGTTTACAAACGATCAGGAGGTTATTACTCTTGCGGCCGACTTGATGATTATATTATCTATATATCTTCTTCCTGACGGTTTACAGAATGTAGCCTTGGGTGCTTTAAGAGGTATAGCTGACGTGAAAGCACCTATGATTTACGCTGTGTTCTCTTATTTGCTGCTTAATATTCCAATTGGTTATTTTTGCGGATTTGTGTTAGGATATGGTGTAATGGGGGTATGGGTTGGTTTTATTGCCGGTCTATCTGCCGCGTCAGTCCTGTTTATGCTTCGCTTCAGAAAGAAAGCTCGCCAATATGAACTTCAGCAGCAAGAAGGCGAATTACAATTGATGAGTGCCTGATAATATTTTTTAATAATAAACTTATATTTCACGCTAATGCGATTAATCGTTTACAATTATTTTTTTCGATTGTGACCTATTAATCGCATTAGCGTGATTTTTTATTTTTCAATTACTAACCCATAGCGGTAGAATAAATTCCTTATCCCCTTTACTGACACTTGCAAATTCCATATTGTATATAGCTTCAAGTAGTTGTAAATCGGGAATAGATGGATTGTCTGCGTTATGGACATGTCCTTTATGTAGATAGTAGAAGTCATCGGCGTACTGAAACGCGAGTGTTGGATTATGCATAATCGAGATTACCGTAAAACCGTGTTTTGAGTAAGATGTAAGTTTCTTCATTAGATAATGCTGATAATATACATCAAGATGGTTTGTCGGTTCATCAAGCAAAAGTATGCGTGGCGACTGCATTAGTAAACGCCCTATCATAGCTATTTGCTGTTCGCCGCCTGAAAGCTGATTGACGGGTTTGTTTTTTAAGTGTGTTATAGACAGATCCTCCATGATTGTCTGTGCCATAGCACGATCTTCAGGCTTAGGCGAGAATCCGGAAAAGGCAGTACGACCTGTAAGAAGTATTTCTTCTACGGTAAATGAAAATACGGATGTATTAAATTGTGGCATAAAACCTATAAGCGGAGCTCTTTCACTAAAGCTTATATTTCCGGCTTCTTTACCAAATAATTTTATAGAGCCTTTATAACCCTTCAGTACACCGGCTATAATCTTAAAGAGAGTGGATTTACCACCTCCGTTTATTCCAAGAAGTATTGAAAATCTATTTTCCGCAAATTCTACATTCAGATTCTTTAAAACGGTTTTGTCGGAATAAGAGAATTCCAGATCGTGTATTTCTATTAGATCGGAAGAGCACACGTCTGAACTCCAGTCACCGCTCATTATCT
>CAMTOT010000365.1 GCA_947074165.1 uncultured Bacteroidales bacterium | reverse complement strand
CTACACCAGGACGTACACTCTTTCCCTACACGACGCTCTTCCGATCTCATCTATCAGCCTTTGGTTTGAGCTTCCTCTGAATAAGAGATCAGTTTGTGCCAATTCTCTTTCGAATTTACCGTCGACTAAAACATCAATGTATGGTAAGATTGCGAAAAGCTTATCTGAAGCTATAATTTGTTCAAATTTGTATCCTGTATAGCACCAAATCGTTTTGTCGGTTTTTTCTTTAATCAGTCTTGCCAAATAAGTAAAACTTTCTATCTGGAAGAGTGGATCGCCACCAGTAAATGTTATATTCAAATCTGCCTCTACAAGTTTTTTGAATATTTCATCAACGGTCGTAAATATCCCCGAATTAATATCCCAAGTAGATTTATTGTGGCATTCGCAGCATTTATGGGCGCATCCGGCAGAGTAGACCGAGCTTCTAAAGCCCGGTCCGTCTACTATAGTATCTTCAACAATCTTAATAATTGAGATTTTATGAGGCATATATTCTTAAGAGTGCTGTACTCTGTCTTTAAGTTCGGCAAGTTTTGCTTTATTCCAACGGTCTGTAGTACCCACAAGATAGCCTGTTATTCTTTGCAATTTGTCAAGATTGGAGCTATGGCACTTAGGACATATAGTTTCATTGTCTACAGCATCTTCATGTCCGCAATCCATACATCTGTTTCTGTTATGATTTATAGATCCATATCCAATATTTAGCTTATCCATAAGATCTACAATACGGAAGATAGAATCTGGATTATGAGTTGCATCTCCGTCAATCTCTACATAGAATATGTGACCTCCTCTTGTCAGATCATGATAAGGAGCCTCAATTTCAGCTTTATGTTTGACAGAACATTTGTAATAAACAGGTACATGGTTGGAGTTTGTATAATACTCTTTGTCTGTAATACCTGGTATCACACCGTATCTTTTTTGATCTATTTTTGTAAATCTACCCGAAAGACCTTCCGCAGGGGTAGCAAGTACGCTGTAGTTGTGAGTATATTTTACGCTGAACTCATCCGCCATCTCTTTCATAAACGAAACAATCTTAAGACCAAGTTTCTGAGCCTCGTCGCATTCTCCGTGATGTTTGCCTGTTAGAGCTATCAGTGTCTCAGCCAATCCAATGAAACCTAAACCAAGAGTACCCTGATTAATTACTGGCTCTATAGTTGTATTGGGAGATAAACCTTCTGTATTATTCCACAAAGAAGACATCAAAAGAGGGAACTGCTTGGCAAGAGCTGTTTTTTGAAAATCAAATCTCTCATGAAGTTGACGAGCCGTCAGTTCTAGCATTTCCTTTAGGCGAATAAAAAATACCTCAATACGCTTCTCTTGCGTAGGTTCGGTCATAGATTCAATAGCAAGTCCTACAATATTTATGGTAGAAAATGAAATATTACCACGGCCAATAGATGTTTTTTCACCGAATCTGTTTTCAAATACACGTGTGCGGCATCCCATCGTAGCTACCTCGTAAGTGTAACGTTTAGGGTCATTCTCATTCCATTTTTCATGATGATTGAATGTAGCATCAAGATTAAGGAAATTGGGGAAGAATCTGCGCGCAGAGACTTTAGCGGCAAGCTGATAAAGATCATAATTTATATCAGTCGGCAAGTAGTTTACGCCTCTCTTCTTTTTCCAAATTTGTATAGGGAATATAGCAGTAGCTCCGTTCCCAACGCCTTCGTAAGTAGAGCGAAGAAGTTCACGGATAATACATCTACCTTCGGCAGAGGTATCTGTTCCATAGTTGACAGAGCTGAAAACAACCTGATTACCACCTCTTGAGTGGATAGTATTCATATTATGTATAAAAGCCTCCATTGCCTGGTGTACTCTGCTTACAGTACGGTTTATAGCGTGTTGACGTACACGGTCTTCACCTGTCATACCATGAAGCTCAACAGTGATAAAGTCTATTATTTCTGTATGGTAAAGAGAAGAGTAGTCTTCGCCAGTCATTTGTTCCAGTACTTTTACCTCCTCTATATAAGTCGTTCTTACATAAGGTGCGAAATAAAAGTCAATAGCCGGAATCGCTTGTCCGCCGTGCATCTCATTCTGTGCAGTCTCAAGCGATATACAAGCTTGTATGCTTGCTGTTTCTATCCTTTTTGCCGGGCGCGATTCCGCATGTCCTGCCATAAATCCGCGAGAAAGGATTCTGTCAAGAGGATGCTGAACACATGTCAGACTTTTTGTAGGGTAGTAATCTTTATCATGAATGTGTATATAGCCTTTTTTAATAGCCGCTTTAATTTCATCTGAAAGCAAAAAGTCGTCAACAAAAGGTTTCGTAGTTTCACTTGCGAACTTCATCATCATGCCAGCAGGGGTATCTGCATTCATATTTGCGTTTTCGCGAGTAATATCACTCGATTTAGCTTCAATGATTTCAAGAAATATATCTCTTGTCTTTGCGCTTCTTGCTACACTACGTGCATTTCGGTAGGATATATATGCCTTTGCAACCTCTTTGCGAGGGCTGTTCATTAGTTCGAGTTCGACCTCATCCTGTATCGCCTCAACGCTCATGACAGCGGTACCTTTCTTCGTGACTTTATTTGCAATAATAGCTGCAAGTCCGGCGTCAATACCCATGTCAGTGTGATTCATAGCTTTTGTTATTGCCTCCTCAATTTTTGACATATTAAAATCTACTGTCCTACCGTCTCTTTTTAAGACCTTCTGTATCATAATGTTTCCTCTTGAAAATAACGTGATTAACCCTTTTGTTTTTAATTCAAATAACAAATATGACGCAAATATAAATAAAGAAAAAAGATCGGAAGAGCGTCGTGTAGGGAAAGAGTGTACGTCCTGGTGTCAGTCACGGTGGTCGACGTATGATTTAAAAAATACAAAAAAGACAATTAATGTTATTACGTTGAA
>CAMTOT010000364.1 GCA_947074165.1 uncultured Bacteroidales bacterium | reverse complement strand
TTCTTTCCTTTCACATAATCGGCAAATAGACGGAAGTCTTCTATTCGTCCATTAGTACAAGATCCGAGAAACACGTAATCAATCTTCTTTCCAACAAGTTTCTCTTCTGGTTTGAATCCCATATATTCAAGAGATTTCATATATGTAGCGCGGCCTGCCTCATCTACAGAATCTGCCGCAGGGATACTTTCCTGAATACCCATACCCATTCCCGGATTTGTACCATAAGTAATCATTGGAGTTATATCTTCAGCACGGAATGTTAGTTCTTTATCAAACACAGCGTCTTCATCTGATTTAAGCGTACGATAAAAAGCCTCAGCTTTTTCCCATTCTTCGCCTACAGGAGAGAATTCACGGCCTTTTACATATTCTATAGTCTTCTCGTCACATGCGATCATACCTCCGCGGGCACCCATTTCAATACTCATATTACAAACAGTCATACGACCTTCCATGCTCATATTGCGGATTACGTCTCCTGCAAATTCGATAAAATAACCGGTACCTCCGCCTGTTGTTACTTTTGAAGTTACATATAAAACAACATCCTTAGGTGTAACGCCGGGAGCAAGTTCACCTTCGATATTAATTCTCATTGTTTTAGGCTTACTCTGAAGCACACATTGAGAAGCAAGTACCATCTCGACTTCAGATGTCCCGATACCGAACGCAACGGCACCAAATGCTCCGTGAGTTGAAGTATGTGAATCACCACATACAATAGTCATACCGGGTCTGGTAAGTCCGTTTTCAGGGCCAATAATGTGTATAACTCCATTTTTAGGATTACCAAGTCCATAGTAAGTAACTCCGAACTCTGTCGCATTTCGTTCAAGCGTATCTACCTGATTTTTTGAGACAGGATCCTGGATAGGTTGATCCTGATTAATGGTTGGAATATTATGGTCGGGAGAACATGTCGTTTGAGCCGGACGAAACACTTTTAATCCACGGTCTCTCAGTCCCTGAAATGCCTGAGGAGATGTAACCTCATGGCAGTAATGTCTGTCTATATATAATTGTGTAGGACCGTCTTCAACCGAAGTAACTACGTGAGCATCCCATATTTTATCAAAAAGTGTCTTCATATTATGTCTTATTGTTCTTTTGAAAATATATTTATTGTTCAGCAAATTTGTTTATAGCATCAATATAAGCCTCTATTGAAGCAGCGACAATGTCAGTATTTGCACCGAATCCATAATAGATATGTCCGCCATGCTCAACCTGCATGTGTACTTTACCTATATCGTCGCTACCTTTAGTTATAGCCTGGATAAGGAACTCCTTCACAGTCATTGTGCGATGAATAATCTGTTTTACTGCTTTGATAGAAGCGTCTACCGGTCCGTTTCCGGAAGCGGCTGCTTCAAATTTCTCTCCGGCAATATCAAGACCTACGCTTGCAACCGATTTAATACCTACACCTGAAGATACCTGAAGATAATCAAGTTTAATTCTCGCATTCGCAATACGGTCTTTACCCGCAAGCATAAGAATATCGTCATCATTAATATCTTTTTTGGAATCTGCCAGTTTAAGGAACTTATCATAAACAGCGTCAAGAGCATCTTGCTCAAGATGTACGTTATGTACTTCAAGACGATGTTTAAGTGCGGCTCTCCCTGAACGCGCTGTAAGAACAATTGAGTTTTCATCAATGCCCACATCTTTCGGGTCTATAATCTCGTAGCTTTCACGGTTCTTAAGGACTCCGTCCTGATGGATACCTGATGAATGAGCAAATGCATTTCTTCCTACTATTGCCTTATTAGGCTGTACAGGCATATTCATCAGATTTGAAACCGTGCGGCTTATAGAGTATATTTTTTTTGTATTTATATTAGTCTCAATATTTAAATCATGATGACACTTCATAATCATTGCGACTTCTTCAAGTGATGTATTACCGGCTCTTTCTCCAATACCGTTTATGGTCACTTCTGCCTGACGCGCTCCGTTCATTATACCCGCCACTGTATTTGCCGTGGCAAGACCAAGATCATTATGACAGTGAGTGGCTATGATCGCTTTATCAATATTTGACACATTTTCTTTAAGGAAGCGGATCTTACGACCGAATTCATCCGGCAGACAATAACCTGTAGTATCCGGAATATTAACAGTTGTAGCACCTGCTTTGATTACAGCTTCTATTACACGAGCCAGATACTCATTGTCTGTACGTCCGGCATCCTCTGCATAGAACTGCACATCCTCAACAAATTTCTTTGCATACTTTACCGCGGCTACGGCTCGTTCTATTATCTCGTCTCTGTTTGAGTTGAATTTATAACGAATATGCGAATCTGAAGTACCTATCCCGGTATGTATCCTGCCTCTTTTCGCAAATCTAAGCGCCTCAGCAGCAACTTCTATATCACGAGGTACGGCACGGGTAAGGGCACATATAGTAGGCCATGTAACTGCTTTGGAAATTTCAACTACCGAATTAAAGTCACCCGGACTTGATACCGGAAAACCGGCTTCAATAATATCAACACCCATTGACTCAAGAGCTCTCGCCACCTCAATCTTTTCTACTGTGTTAAGCTGACACCCCGGAACCTGCTCGCCATCTCTCAATGTTGTGTCAAAAATGTATAATCTATCAGCCATATAATATATTTTTAGGTATCAAAAAAGCCTTTCATACCATAAGGTAAGAAAGGCTTCTTTGATTTCATTTATATTAATTCTATAATCTAATTATAATGAACACACACACCCTCTTACCAGCCTCCGCACAGGAGGATAATAATTGAAATAAGTGATATGTTCAGAATCAGATTGTTCATAATTTTTCTTTTTTGATATTGCAAAGATATACATACTTTTGAATACACAAAATTTTAATTGAAATTATTTTCACATATTTACTTTCGAAATGTAAGCAATTAATACATTTTTGTTACAAAACAGTATTTT
>CAMTOT010000363.1 GCA_947074165.1 uncultured Bacteroidales bacterium | reverse complement strand
GGAGCGGTGACTGGAGTTCAGACGTGTGCTCTTCCGATCTGCTGTTTAGGAAAAAAGTTGGTTATATCTTCTGCATATTCTACCTGAAGTGATGCGGCAAGCATTAATATGGTCGTAATAACCATGATTATATATAAAATAGCTTTATGTGCTATGAAATAATCGTATATCTTAACAAAAAAATTACCCATTTATTTTATGTCTTATCAGAAGAAGAATGATTAACGACAAAGCATAGACAGCTCCGCCCGAAACGATTGCCAAAACAACCGCCCCAATTATATACTGCAGCATATCATGTGATAAACTCGCGAAAGATATATTTGAAAGATCCACGTTTGTATCAAGTCCCAATAGCAACGCGCCCATATAGAAACTCCCATAAATAATAAAAGGTATTATAGGGGGCAGACTAATATTTGCGCTTATAAGCGTGAGCACCTTATTAAGTTTCAGAATATGCGCAATAAACGTAGCGGCAATCATTTGGTAACCCCATATAGGCAGTATTCCGAAAAAAATTCCAAGACCGATTGAAGCAGCTATTTTATTATTGGAGTCAGATGTGTGAGTTATATTCTTTTTTATAAATCTCTTTATATTATCCTTTGTCATTAATCTAAAGAAACAACAAGGGTAATAATAGAGCAGCGATATCAAAACAAGGAAAGTGTTAAGTATGCTAATCCGTGTAAAATCTTTAAATGGCTTAAAGTGCGATACTCTTTCCTCTTTTGTCGGATAAAACACTTTTATCGGTATATTATATACATTTACACCGTCCCACGCGGCACGCACTATTACCTCTACCTCAAATTCATATCTGTTTGACAAGTACTTCTTAGAGGCTACTTTCTTTATAGGATATAATCTGAAACCAGACTGTGTATCAGACAATGTATTGCCGGTCTCTACCTTGAACCAGAAATTTGAGAATTTATTTGCAAACGTATTCTTCTGAGGCATATTATCTGCCTGCAAATTACGGGAACCTATTATAAGCGGATTGTTATTGTCATCTATCTGATCTATAAAGGCAGGTATATCCGACGCATAATGCTGTCCGTCAGAATCAATAGTAAGTATATAGTCATAACTATTATCGCGTGCAAATTTAAATGACTGACGTATTGCATACCCTTTCCCTTTATTAGGGAAATAAGAAATATTTTCAACGCCGGTTTTATTAATAAGGGTTTGTGTATTATCTGTAGAACCGTCATTTACTACCAATATATCATCACTATATTGCTTAACCTGCTCTATAACCGAAGTGATAGTTTTTTCATTGTTATATGTCGGTATAACAACCAGAACTTTTCGGCTAGATATTTTCTCTTTTATATCATTCATATTTTATATAATCGTAGCTTTAAGCTTCATCATCTTCTCAGCACCACATATCACTTCCGCATTAATGTTTATTACGTCATCAATTTGCTTTACATCTAAGTTTATATCGAGCAAACCATGATTGAAAGGTGTTATCGCAGAAAGAAACTTACATTCTTTTATATGATTATATCTTACGGATCTGGAAAAAATCTCAGCAAGACATTCTTTTATCATACTCATAGTACATACTCCCGGTACTACAGGCATACCCGGAAAGTGACCATCAAATATTTTATGATTGTTTTTTATCTTAGCTCTGTAATGAAATACATTATCAGTTGCGGATATTCTCTCTATTTTAAACAGATCTGATGTCATTGTTTACTCTATATTGAAAACGGACTTATCCAATTTGCCGTTAAGCTGTTTGTTTTTAAATTCATACTCCGTGTAGCAGTCATTCCTTTCTTCTATACGAAGCTTGTCTAAGGTAAGATCAGACTTATCAAAATACATAAGCATAGCGTTTACATATTTTTGTACGCGACGGTCTGTAGGAGTAATCTTTATCATGTATCCAAGGCTTTGTTCAGATATATCCATATCCCAGCCACGTCCGAGTTTAGTTACATCTCCCGACATGCAGGCTTGCATCATATATGAGATTTGAGCCATCATAGGATTGGAAGATGATTCGCTTACCATTTTTTTGCCTCCTGCAATAACAGTAAAGCTATCCTGAGACATTATTACTTTATCCCCTTTAGGTGTATTATATATCATTGCCATAAGTCTATTGTTGTCATAGTAGAATCTACCATCCGCAATTATCGGCTGCCTGATATTTTTTATTTTTTTTGTTTGCGTGAAGTTGCACTCTATTGTTTTATTTTTTTGACTTGCGACTTCAAGTAGTTCTTTAAATTTTTCTTCTGTATTGACTTGTGCAAATGTTATGTTTGTACAGAATAGAAGCATAAAAGCTATAAAGTATCTCATATTAATCATTTTATATTGAATAGCTGCTTAACGCTTACAGCCTTAAATCCCTTTTTATTAATATCATTTAATATCATTTCCGTCAATATATGCGCGTCTTTTCTGTTGTCATGAAGAAGTATCACATCACCACCATTTAATTGACAGGCTACCCTTTGCCGTACTTTTTCTATATCCTGACCTATAGTATCTAGTGAACGGATACTCCATCCTATGGATATCATATTAGTTTCACGTACAGCTTTGCCTATCATAGGATTTGTCACTCCGAAAGGTGGACGAAATAATATACACTCTTCTCCGACACTCTTTTTAATAACATTATTGCAACAACATATTTCCTCTTTGATTGCCTTTGTTGTCTGCATCGGAAAACTTCCTTTGTGATAAAATGAATGATTACCAATATCATGCCCGTCATCAAAGATACGTTTTACCAACTCTGGATATTTTTGCGCCTTCTCTCCTATCACAAAAAAAGTACATTTTACATTATGTTTTCTTAATACGTCAAGAACAGCCGGCGTAACATCAGGATCAACGCCATCATCAAAAGTTACAGCTATAAGAGATCGGAAGAGCACACGTCTGAACTCCAGTCACCGCTCATTATCTC
>CAMTOT010000362.1 GCA_947074165.1 uncultured Bacteroidales bacterium | reverse complement strand
GAAACTCCTGTTGCCGATATCGGCAACAATGGTTGCACAATATGTTTTAGTTGGGATATAAAAAGTAAAGGTTACAACTATAGAAATCATGCTGTTTTTTTATTTCGGTATGTAAACTTTTCCTATTCTGTAATGTTTAATTTATATAGGGATACGAAAACAGTATTATAGTCGGGTGAATCTCTTAATCTTTAAACCTCCTGACTTTACTGCTAATCGTATCTCTTTTATTGTTTATCCTTGTTTATGTAGTTGCTATTGTTTATATTGTGAGATATTTAACTGACTAATATAAAACACAATACCATGAATCTAAAGTCGTTTAAAGCACTATCCGTTATCTTTCTATTATCAGTAAGTCATAATATGCTATTCGGTCAAATTCCGACCGGATATAAAAATCCTGTACTTTCGGGTTTCTACCCCGATCCGAGCGTTTGCCGTAACGGCGATGATTACTATATGGTGAATAGCAGCTTTCAGTATTTCCCGGGAGTACCTATACATCATAGCAAAGATCTGATAAACTGGGAGCCGATAGGTCATTGCCTGACGCGAGAGTCTCAGCTGGATTTGAAGAACACTAATTTCTGGCTCGGTATATATGCGCCGACTATACGTTATAATAATGGTACATATTTTATGGTTACTACTAATGTGCCAAAGGCAGGGCAACTATTGGTAAGCACAGATAATCCTGCCGGAGAATGGTCGGACCCATTGATTGTAGATCATCCGGGTATTGACCCGGATCTTTTTTTTGATGATAATGGTAAGGTGTATTTTCTATCTGCCGCTTCAGATGCTATCTGGCTTAGTGAGATTGATGTAAAAACAGGCAAACTGAAGTCTGATACTGATAAAATATGGACCGGTACCGGAGGCAGGCATCTGGAAGCGCCTCATATGTATAAAAAAGATGGTTATTATTATCTATTGATTGCGGAGGGTGGTACAGAATACGGACATAAGGTGACTATATCACGCAGTCGTGATATAACGGGTCCATTTCAATCTAATCCGGCAAACCCCATATTGACGCATATTAATTCTAATGCTTCATCTAATTCAATACAAGGTGTTGGGCACGCAGATATTATTCAGGCTCATGACGGATCGTGGTGGGTCGTAGCGCTTGGTTTTCGCCCGCAATCATATTCACATCATCTTCTTGGCAGGGAGACGTTTCTTGCTCCTGTAAGATGGGAAAAAGATGAATGGCCGGTAGTGAATGGCAATGGTACGCTGTCTGAGAATATGGATTGCTGCACATTACCTCAGATTAAAAAGACCGGTAGTGAGTCGATAATTCAATTTGACGCTGATAAGTTAGGTTATGAGTGGAACTTTATATCTAATCCTGACAGTACGAGATATTCATTGTCAGAAAGACGCGGGTATATGAGGCTTAAAGCTTCACAGACAGGTATCAATTCTATAGGCGCGCCAACATTTATAGGACGACGACAGCAGCATATCAATTTTGAAACCACCTCTTTTATTGATTTTAAAGGATTAGGCAGCGGCTCTGAAGCGGGAATGGCTGTATATATGGATTCAAACTACAATTATAGTATTTATGTAGAGAATAAAGCCGGAAAGAAGTTTCTGAAGGTGATGTGCAAACTCGGCTCTATAGAGCATACGGTAAATGAGATTCCTGTGAAAAGTGATAAATTATATATCAAAATTACCGGTGAAAATGATTTTTACAGGTTTTTATATTCAGTAGATAATGAAAAATATATTGATTTAGGTAAGGGAGATACGCGGTTCTTGAGTTCTGAGACTGCAGGCGGATTTACAGGTGTTTATATTGGTCTGTTTTGTAGTGCCGCTAATGAAAAAAAATCTTATATAGATATTGACTGGTTTGATTATAAACAAAAGTGATTAAAATGCGGATTGTTATAAAGGTCTAAAATATAGGTGTTTATTACGTGGGGTGAATTTTTATTAGATAAAATTTACTTTAATTATAATAAATTGGTAGCGCCATTTCAGGTTCGGATGAAATCTGTAGGGCGCTATTGTTATTAAAATTAGTATCTTTACACGATTTTTTTCTTAAACATTTTTGTTTAAAAAACATTTATACTAATGATAAAGGCTAGAAGAATTTGTACAACAGGGCTGTCGTCAGCATTGTTGTTGGTCCTTTTTGGATGCCAGACAGATCTATCTGATACTGCAGGAAAAGGAGTTTTGCGCCTGGATATGTCGGTGGATGCCGGGATAAAAGCGGGTAGCATAACCAAAGGAATAGAAACGCAGATAGATGTACCGTCTGTTGGCGAATTTACTGTATTAGTGCTTCGTGATGGAGCAGAGATATTGAGATTTGACCGTTTTAGTGAATATTCTGGTGAAGTAGAACTGCCTAAAGGTTCGTATTCATTGAGCGCTTACTATGGCGATAAAGAAAGAGAAGGTTTTGATTTACCTTATTTTGAGGGCACAAAGGAATTCACAATCACTACAGGGGAATCTACGAGAGTTGATTTAGAATGTATGCTTGCTAACTCTATTATTACTCTTGAGTATTCAGATACTTTTAAAGAGTATTTCAGTAAGTATAATACTACAGTTAAGACTGCAAGCGGTAATTCATTTTTGATTGCTTCTGACGAGGAGCGTTATGCTTATGTTAAGCCGGGAAAGATCTCAGCTACTATGGATCTGACCAGACAAGGTGGCGAAACGGGCTCTGAGTCTTTAAAACTTCAGGTTGTAAATAATGAATCTGTTGAGGCGAAAAAACATTATAACTTCAAATTTGACGTAAACGCCGGTGGTGAGATGCTGGAGATATCTTTTGATGATAATGTGGCACTGCAGCCTATAGATATCAATACTATAAACGCGCCTGCGCCGAAGTTTGTTCTTTCCGGATTTGAGTCGGGCAAAGTATATGAACTTGCCGAAAGCAGCGAAAAAGATAGATCGGAAGAGCGTCGTGTAGGGAAAGAGTGTACGTCCTGGTGTAG
>CAMTOT010000361.1 GCA_947074165.1 uncultured Bacteroidales bacterium | reverse complement strand
ATCCGGATCGTATATCGCTACCCGATATTGATATCGACTTTGATGATGACGGACGAGGAGAGGTACTTCGCTGGGTAACTGAAAAATATGGTTATGAGAAAGTAGCTCATATCATCACTTACGGCACAATGGCAACAAAATCATCTATAAAAGATGTGGCCCGTGTGCAGAAATTACCCCTTTCGGAATCAGACCGACTTACGAAACTTATTCCTGACCGTCTGCCGGAGGTAAATGGTAAGTCTCTTAAGATAAATCTCAAGAATTGTATAGAGAATGTACCGGAGCTGATGGACGCGTGCAATTCTAACGACCCTATGATAGCAGCCACAATGAAGTATGCTCAGATGCTGGAGGGTAACGTGAGAAATACAGGTGTACACGCCTGCGGTATTATCATCGGACGTGATGACATTACCGACTGGGTGCCTGTAAGTACTGCTGAGGATAAAACGACAGGCGAAAAAATGCTTGTTACTCAATATGAGGGCAGCGTGATTGAAGACACAGGACTTATCAAAATGGACTTCCTGGGTCTTAAGACTCTCTCTATTATAAAAGATGCTCTTTTCAATATTAAACTATCTAAAGGGATAGATATAAATATTGACACCATAGATATAAGCGACCCTGCCACATACAAACTTTATAGTGACGGAAAGACAACAGGTACATTCCAGTTTGAGTCTGCCGGCATGCAAAAGTATCTTCGCGAATTGCAGCCCTCTACATTTGAGGATCTTATCGCGATGAATGCCCTGTATCGTCCGGGCCCGATGGATTATATCCCTCAGTTTATCGCACGTAAACACGGACGCGAACCAATCGTATATGATATTCCTATCATGGAGCAGTATCTGAAGGATACTTACGGTATCACCGTGTATCAGGAGCAGGTCATGCTTCTGTCTCGCCTGCTGGGTAACTTTACCCGAGGTGAGTCTGATGCACTGCGTAAGGCGATGGGTAAAAAGCTGCGCGATAAGCTGGATGAGATGAAGCCAAAGTTTATCAAAGGAGGGGAAAGCAACGGGCACAATGCTAAAGTACTTGAAAAGATCTGGGCTGACTGGGAAAAATTTGCGTCGTACGCTTTCAACAAATCCCATGCCACTTGCTACTCGTGGGTCGCTTATCAGACTGCTTATCTGAAAGCAAACTACCCTGCCGAGTATATGGCTGCTGTATTAAGCCGAAATCTTAATAATATCACGGAGCTTGTTAAGTACATGGATGAATGTAAAGCAATGAAAATCCAGGTACTTGGCCCCGACGTAAATGAGAGTAACCTTAAATTTACGGTTAATAAAAAAGGAGACATACGTTTCGGTATGGCTGCTATTAAAGGAGTTGGAGAAGGCGTAGTGATAAATATTCTGAAAGAGCGTGAAAACGGACCTTTCACAGGGATATTTGACTTTATGGAGCGTATTAATCTTGGGCAGGTAAATAAAAAGGCACTTGAGGCACTTGCCTATGCAGGAGCTTTTGACAACTTCCCTGAGCTTAAACGAGAGCAGTATTTTGAGACTAACGCTAAAGGCGAACAGTTTATAGAGATCTTAGCCAGATATGGGACTAAATTTCAACTTGATAAAAACAGCGCGGTCAATTCTCTTTTCGGAGGTTCTGACGCTGTAGACGTGGCACGTCCGGAAATACCTGAATTTATTCCGCTTAGCAACCTTGAGAAATTAAATAAAGAGAAAGAGTATGTAGGAATCTATCTTTCCGCCCATCCTCTTGACGAATATAAGATTGCTCTTGACTATGGATGTAACACTACTTTGGCTGAAATGACAGAGATAGAGAAACTCATAGGTCGCGACGTTATCACGGGGGGTATAGTTACAGGATTCCGTGAGGGAATATCTAAGAAAGGAAGTCCATACGGTTTCATTAAGATTGAAGATTATTCAGGATCGTACGAGTTTGCTCTTTTCGGAAATGACTTTGTTGAATACAGAAAATTCGGTTACAACGGTATGTACTTACTGATCAATGGTAAGGTACAGCCTAAAAGATACAGAGAGAATGAGTTTGAGTTTAAGATGGGGCTTGTAGAGCTTCTTCCCGATGCCAAAGACAGGCTTCTGGAAGATATTATAATAAGTATACCGCTTGAGTCAATACACCGCACTTTCATTGATACAATGGAAAGTATGGTTGAAAGCTCTAAAGAATCGCGCACAAAATTATTTTTTGAAATATGCGATACAGAGCGCAACAACAGATTAAAGCTGTTCGCAAGAGGTAAAAAGGTAAATATAACCCACAAACTACTTAATTATCTGAACGATACAGAGAATGTATTTTACCGT
The DNA here is from genome assembly GCA_947074165.1 of uncultured Bacteroidales bacterium. Lineage (GTDB taxonomy): Bacteria > Bacteroidota > Bacteroidia > Bacteroidales > JAUNSR01 > JAUNSR01. The sequence goes on along the minus strand of CAMTOT010000361.1, from coordinate 671 downwards.
ATCAACGGCAAAGAAGCCAAGATTTGAAATTGTAATTAATAGATAATATTGCATTTATATAACTTAGTTATGAAAAAATGTTTTATTTTTGACTCGGAAATTTTAATAATTTTCAGGTTTTATAAAACAAACATTATGCTCTTTTGAGCTGTTAATTGAATTAAGATATAAAATATTATTCACAATTAATTTTTAAACTGAAATGGCTTTAACATTTAAAGACGAAAGTGTAAAAGAGATTATTGCTTCCGGGAAACCCGTTGTAATTGACTTCTGGGCAGAATGGTGCGGACCATGCCGTATGATCTCTCCGATTATTGAGGAACTTGCTGCTGAATACGAAGGACGTGTTGAGATTGGTAAATACAATGTAGACGAGGAAAATGATCTTACTGCTGAGTTTGGAATCAGAAATATCCCTACAATCCTTTTCTTCAAAAACGGAGGTTTGGTTGATAAAAAAGTGGGCGCGACTCAGAAATCTGAGCTTGTAGCTAAAATCGAAGCTATTCTGTAATTTACAATATACTTCATTATATATGGGGCTGTCTAACAAGTTTAGACAGCCTCTTTTTTATTCCCAAAAATGAAGTATATCCAATACCTTTTCAAGAATCTCCCAACCAATAGTATATAGGAATCACGGGATGCCGATATGTGCAACCGCCGTT
>CAMTOT010000360.1 GCA_947074165.1 uncultured Bacteroidales bacterium | reverse complement strand
AGCCGTTGCCGATATCGGCAACAGCCGTTGCATATAAAGGTTTCGTTAGGCTATTTTTGAAAAGGGTTTTACAGTCATATATAACTGTATATTATATATGCAAATAAGAAAGCGTGGCATTGGTCAAAATGCAGACCAACACCACGCTTTCTTAATTTGTAAAACTATTAATATGTCAACTGATTAATCAGCAAGATTAATAGGGTACTTAACCTTCTCCTCCAGTAGAGCATAATCAAGTACATCCTTTATATCTCTTACATAATGGAAAGTCAATCCTTTCAGATACTTTTCATTAATCTCGTTGATATCTTTTTTGTTATCAATACAAAGTATTATATCCTTAATACCGGCTCTTTTTGCGGCAAGTATTTTCTCTTTTATACCACCGACAGGCAGCACCTTGCCACGTAAAGTAATCTCTCCTGTCATAGCAAGATTTTCGCGAATGCGACGTTGTGTAAACGAAGATACAAGCGATGTAATCATTGTGACACCGGCAGATGGTCCGTCTTTAGGGATTGCTCCTTCCGGCACATGTATGTGTACACTCCATTTGTCAAACAATTCCGGATCTATGTTATATTCGGCGTAATGAGATTTCAGATATTGCATGGCAATTATAGCTGATTCTTTCATTACATCTCCCAGATTACCGGTCAGTGTTAATTTTTCACCCTTACTTCTCGATAAACTTGACTCAACGAATAAGATTTCTCCTCCAACGGCAGTCCAGGCAAGACCAGTTACTACACCGGCATAATCGTTGCCTTCATACACTTCCGGATTCACCTCTCTTGCACCAAGATATTCTTCAAGATCGGTTTGCTTTAAAGACGAAGGATAATCTTCTCCCTCTGCTGCTTTTCTTGCAATACGTCTTAATGTTTTAGCTATTTTTTTATCAAGTTGACGTACGCCAGATTCCCGGGTGTAATATGTAACAATATCCTGCATTGTTTTTTTCGGAATATCAAAAGCTTCTTTATTTATTCCGTGCGCTTCAATCTGTTTAGGCAGAAGATGACGTCGGGCTATTTCTACTTTCTCTTCTATAATGTATCCGCTAATGTCGATCATCTCCATACGGTCAAGCAGTGGCTGCTGTATATTGTTGATATTATTGGCAGTAGCAATAAACATTACATTCGAAAGGTCATAATCAATGTCAAGATAATTATCGTGGAAAGTAGAGTTCTGCTCAGGGTCCAGCACCTCAAGCAAAGCAGAAGATGGATCGCCTTTAAAGTCAGCTCCAATTTTATCTATCTCATCAAGCACGAAGACCGGATTGGATGTACCTGCCTTAATCATACCTGAGATAATACGGCCTGGCATAGCTCCTATATATGTGCGTCTGTGACCTCTGATCTCAGCTTCGTCATGAAGTCCTCCAAAAGAAACTCTTACATATTTTCTTTTAAGGGCTTCTGCGATAGATTTACCAAGAGAGGTTTTTCCAACTCCAGGAGGTCCGTACAGGCATATAATAGGGGATTTAAAATCTCCTCTTAGTTTAAGTACGGCAAGATGTTCAAGAATTCTGTCTTTTACCTGCTCAAGGCCGTAATGCTCCTTATCTAAAGTTTTCTGAGCATTTTTAAGACTCAGATTGTCCTTTGAATAAATACCCCAGGGTAGGTCAAGTAAAGTTTTAATATAATTGAACTGTATAGAATAATCCGGTGATTGCGGATGTAAACGTTCCAGTTTCGCTATTTCTTTATTAAATACAGCTTCCTCTTTATCGCTCCACTTCATGTTAAGCGCTCTTTCGCGCAGTTCTTCAAAATCCTGTTCTTGAGGCGAACCGCCAAGCTCCTCCTGTATTGTTTTTATTTGCGCCTGTAGATAATGCTCTTTTTGCTGTTGGCTAAGGTCTTCTCTTGTTTTATTTTGGATAGCTGCTTTTATCTCAAGAAGCTGAGCATCTTTGTTAAGGCTTTTAAATAGAGCATAAGCCCTGTCTTTTATGCTGTCAAGAGAAAGCAACTTTTGTTTGTCATCTGAAGCTGCAGGTAAACTTGACGATAGGAAATTGATCAGATAGCTTGGACTGTCTATGTTTCTGACAGCAAACATCACTTCGCGCGGAGCTTCCGGCATAGCTTTGAATATGCGGGCTGTAATATCTTTAATAGAGTCTGTCAGAGCAAGAAACTCTTTGTCATTTTTTTCAGGTTCTACTTCTTCGAAAAGTTTAATATTACCTTTTAGATATGGGGTCTCTTGAGTCAGTTCATTTAGAAGAAATCTTTTTTTACCTTGTAGTATAACGGTAGTCGATTTATCTGGCATCTCGAGCACCTTCAGAACTTCAGCTACAGTACCTATTCTGAAAAGATCATCAAGTTCGGGATTTTCAACATCCTCTTTAATTTGGCACACAACACCGATGTAGCACTTTTTCTTATTGGCATCTTTAATCAGCTTTAATGAACTTTTGCGCCCTACAGATACCGGTAGTGCCACTCCAGGGAAAAGAACCATGTTGCGAAGCGGCAATATAGGCAAATCTTCCTCTTTTAGCCCTTTACAATCAGTATCCGGCTCTCCGTTGATTTCCGTTAGAATTGGCATAACAGTTCCACTCGTTTCCTCTTCTTCATTGAAAAAATCATCGGAAAAATTATACTTGGGTGTGATGTATGTCATTTTGTCAGTCTTGATATAGTTTTCTATCATATAAATTCTTAAATTGCAGTATTAGCGTATTTTCTACAATCTTTGTGCCAAAGTTAAATAATGGATTTATTAGAGCGAAATATTTTCTTTTCTTTGTGAAAAAATAATAGTAGAAATATCGTAATGAGAAATCAGTTTTTCAAATTTAAGCAATTTAGTGTCAATCAGGATAATTGTGCGATGAAGGTTGGTACTGACGGAGTGCTTTTGGGTGCTTGGTGTGATGTGGAAAGTGCAAAGATAGATCGGAAGAGCGTCGTGTAGGGAAAGAGTGTACGTACTGTTGTAGATCCCGGTGGCCGTCGTATCATTGAAAATAAA
>CAMTOT010000359.1 GCA_947074165.1 uncultured Bacteroidales bacterium | reverse complement strand
GATAATGAGCGGTGACTGGAGTTCAGACGTGTGCTCTTCCGATCTATCAAATACAGATGGCAGAGTTCTTAATGAATATCTACCGGATTATATTAAAAATGAACCCTACAAACACTGTAAATGGAATTATTCTAGTGTTGACAAAAAAAACACAGGTCATTTTGAATTGTTTTATCCTCGTATTATAAATAAAAATAAACCAGGGAGGTGGGCTTATGACGCTGTCACATACTACTGGCTAGAACAAGCTCTTGAAAAAGACTTTTATGTAATAAAAACAAGTCTTGGAGGTACGGCGATAAACCTTTCATCAAAAAGCACAGGAGGAAAATATTGGAGTGCTGATAAAGACTGGCTATCAGAAAACAAAGCTACTACAGATGGGGGTAAATCTCTTTTACTATCATTTACAGAAAATATAAATACCTCAATTGACAGCACCTTATCGAAACTCCCTGAGGGTTATGACATTAAAGCTTTTCTATGGCATCAGGGTGAAAGCGACTGCAACAGAGGTGACAGTTATTATAATAATCTTAAACAGGTAATTGAATATGTAAGAAATTTCCTGTATCTGAAAACAGGAAATAAAAAATATAAAAAACTGCCTTTTATATGTGGTACTATATCCCACAAGAATAAAAGATACGACAAAAATGTAGAAAATGCTATGTATCGTCTGGCAAATGAAGACAATAATGTCTTTGTTATAGACATGTCTGATGCTGAATTACAACGCGATGAGCTTCATTTCACAGAAAAGTCGGCAGAATATCTTGGTGTAGAGATGTATAATAAACTTGTCGAACTTGGCATAGCAGGCAAAAAAGCAAAAAAACAATGATATTCGGATAATAGCTAACCTACTATTTGACAGCAACTAAAAGCAGACTATGTACAAATAAACAAAAAAAACGGATAAAAAACCTATCTATAATTTACATAGTGTACAGCTACATAAAATTTCCGTACAAATTAATAATCTAAAAAATTACTCAGAATAATACTTTTGAACAAGAACATTTTTTAACTCAAAATATCATGAAAAAGAACTACTATTTATTGGCCGCTGTACTATTCTCAGGACTATGCAGCTGGCAGGTGTCGTACGCTCAGTCGTATTATAAAGTACACCATATTAACGAAAATTTCGATAACCTTACAGCTCTTCCTCAGGGATGGTCGGGAAATTATTACGGATCTAAGACAAACTGTCTTTTTTCAAAAAACGGTATTGCTCCTAAACTTGAGAATGGTTCTCTTGTGCTATCAGGAGCCGGTAGTGGAGGTAGAGGTACTGACATAATTTTTCCAAGCCCTGAAGTTGAAAATGCCGAAAAATGGTTTATCGAGTTTGATTGGTCTGTAGAAAAAGCCACTCAGGGTCCTAAAAATGCCGTAGGATTGGTTCTTTCCGGAAGCTCCAGCCTTAATATAAAAACAGACAGCATCTGGTATGCGGCATCTATACTTGGCCTTTATTCATTTGGTGATGGGTATCTGCACTACTGGAATATGGATTTATATGGACCTAATGAGGTGGTAAACGACAAGTATTCTGTTTATGACGGTAAAATGGGTCCTGTCTTTGTATCAGGCAATACAGAACAGTTTAGAAGAACGGGACGCAATCTACCGGATGACCCTGCGGCAAATAACTCGGTAGAGAACGTAACACTATGGCACTCTTCTACAAAAACAGATATCGCATATCGCGATAGCGCTGTATATCATATAACAGCTTGTCTTAATTTTAAAACACAAAAAGTAGAATCTTTAACAATCAGCGAAATCGGTAATATAGAAAACTCTCAAACTATAGGGTCTATGCCTTTTCTGGCTCCGTCTTTAGTGGGGGAAGGCGCACCAAATACTATGGAAGAAAGAGTTGTTAGCGACTTATCTATTTTGTCAAGTTTCAATACAAGAGGCGTGGTCGGTAGTTCAGGAGACGGAACTGATTATTCTGCATCTTTTGATAATCTTGAAATTTATTATCAAAAGGCTTCTGCAGGTCAGGCCATCGTTTCTGTTAATTATAAAGATCAGAACGGCAATGACATAAGACTGCCAAGAACTCTTTCATCTGAACTGAACGAGCTGTTTAGTCTTAACGACTTTGATAAAACATCATTCATCTCAGACGGATTTTATTACGCATATAATGAATCTGAAACTCAATCTGCCAATAGCGGCAAAGGTGATGACGGAATGAGCCTTATTGTTTCTGCCGGAAGCAATGAGCTTTCTGTAATATTCAAAAAGTTTACAGCTGCTGCAGGCACATATATGTGGAAGGGGACAGGCGGTCCGATTTGGAGTGAACTTATTCCAAACTTTCAGTCGGGTGAAGTCACAGGACTTGGGTATCAGAATGGCAACCCGGTAGAATTTTCTAATGCGACTCCTATCAAGACTGTTATTGTACACAATAATATAAATATGGATGACGCTGACATCACTGTTACAGGTTCTGACTATAAATTTATGGGAGAAGGGAAAATCAACGGTATAGGTACTTTAATTGTAAATGGACCTGCATCTCTTGAATTTAATAATCTTCTTGAAGGTGGTGCTATCATTAACTCTACAGAAGAGGTTATTATCAAAAATACCTCAGCAGCATCTAAATTTAAAATTGGCAATAACGGTTATATTACATTAGATGCACAGGCAGCCTTTTCTACTCATATAGAAGGGTCTGGAGAAGGAACAAGCATGAATGTAGGTCTTGCGATGGAAACAAAAGGACGAGATGTAGGCAGTAAATTTACTAATGCATCTAATCTAAATCTTATTATGAAGGTAGCGGGTAAACTGATTGGTTCTACATGGGACTGCCGTTGGAGTTCAACTTACGAAAACGGAATGCAGCTAAATATAATAAATGGCATGGAGAAAGACACACTTGCCGGATTCTCTGGTTTATCAGCCAATATCAGTAATGTAAAAATTCACCTTGGCGACAGCATACGTTTTGTCAGAAATTATAATGAAAAAGATAAAGAGGTAATTACTATTGGTGAGTTAAGTGGTACAAATGCATCTATTCTTGAGGGTGGTT
>CAMTOT010000358.1 GCA_947074165.1 uncultured Bacteroidales bacterium | reverse complement strand
TTATCAACTATTGTAAGTTTTTTACGTCGTTTCATGGCATATTCATACCCAAGAGTCACAATACGTTCAATCTCTTCACGTGTATATACACATGTATCATAAGCGGTATTACCATCTTCTGAGCGTCCTTGTGGACGTCCGAAATAAAGACCTCCGGTAAGTTCGCGTATACACATAAAATCAGCACCCTCAATCAACTCCGGACGAAGCGGCGATTTGTCTATAAGAGACGGGAATGTTGTAACGGGACGAATATTTGCGTAAAGTCCAAGCTTTTTACGCATAGCCAAAAGACCTTGTTCGGGACGAACTTTCGCTGTAGGATCATTATCAAAACGAGGATGGCCAACTGCGCCAAATAATACAGCATCGCTATTCATACATATCTCGTGCGTATCATCCGGATATGGATTGCCGGTTTTATCAATTGCATCCGCACCACATATAGCATATGTATATTCAAGAGAATGTCCGAATTTTTCACATATTGCGATTGTCACATCAAGTGCCTGTTTTGTTATTTCCGGTCCGATACCGTCACCCGGAAGAACTGCTATTTTTAAATTCATGTGTATATAATTTTTTTAGTTTTTAATCATCTCTTCAAGCCTGTTAAGCATCTTTATTGTCGCTTTTATTGCCGCCTCTGTCTGGTCGGCATCAAGTCCGCGCGTTTTAAATGTAACACCCTCAAAATCCCATGTAATTAAAGCCTGCACAAAAGCGTCAGTGCGTCCACCCGGAGGAATACTTACCACATAGTTGGTAAGTTTAGGAAAACGTCTGTCAAGTTGCTCTTTATAAATACGTTTGAGAGCCTTCATAAATGCGTCATATTGACCATCTCCAGTAGATGAAGCCTCATATATCTCAGCGTTTATCTCTATCTTAAGAGTAGCCACCGGTTTAAGCCCCTGTGTAAGAGAAAGCGCGTAATTAATTATCTTAATTGGCAACTCTTCTTGTGTGTGCTGATTAAGTACATCAGATATTATATATGGAAGATCATCCTGCGTCACCATCTCTTTTTTATCCCCCAGCTCAATTATTCTCTGAGTGACTTTTTTCATTGAGTCATCATCAAGTGTAATGCCAAGCGCAGTAAGATTTTTTGAGATATTTGATTTACCGGATGTTTTGCCCAATGCATATTCACGCAAACGACCGAATCTCTCAGGTAGAAGATCATTATAATATAGATTATTCTTCGAATCCCCGTCAGCGTGAACGCCGGCACATTGTGTAAATACATTTTCACCTACAATAGGACTGTTGCCAGATATTCTAACTCCGGAATAAGACTCTACAAGACGACTTACGTTATTTATTTTTGTTTCATCAATATTTGTCTTTGCATGAAGCATATCGTGAAGTACGGGTATAACGCTGGATAGTGATGCATTGCCTGCTCTTTCGCCTAATCCGTTTACGGTACAGTGTAATCCTTTTATTCCAACTTTAGCCGCGGCAAAGGCATTAGATACAGCAAGGTCATAATCATTATGTGCATGGAAATCAAAGTGTAGTTCCGGATATTTTTTGACCATCGAATAACAAAGACTAAACGTCTCATAAGGACTCAATATACCGAGAGTATCAGGAAGCATAAATCGCTTTACTCCTGCATCTTTAAGATTATCAACCATAAAATACACATATTCCGGAGAGTGTACGATACCGTTTGACCAATCTTCAAGGTAAACGTTTACGCTAAGTCCTGATTGTATAGCAAGGTTGATATTATGCATCACATCTTCCAGATGCTGCTCTGGTGTTTTACCTAACTGCTCTACACAATGCTTTTTAGATCCCTTTGTAAGCAGGTTGATTACCTCGCAACCCGCTTTTTTTATCCATTCAACGGAGACTCCGTTATCAACAAAGCCAAGAACCTCTATCTGAGACAGCCGGTTGTTGGCTTTTGCCCATTGCGCTATCTTTTCTACTCCGGCAAGTTCGCCTTCAGAAACACGTGCAGAAGCCACTTCGATACGATCTACACCTACTTCTTCAAGCAGGAAACGGGCTATACTAAGCTTTTCGTGTGACGCGAAGGCTACGCCGGAGGTTTGTTCCCCGTCGCGCAATGTTGTATCAAGAATCTCTAATCTCATAATAATTATCTGTTTTGTTCGAAGTTCTCAATATCCACTTTCTTACTAAGAAGATAGTCGATATCATCATAACCATTTAGCAAACAGCTCTTTTTATATGTGTTTATATCAAAATGCTCTGTTTCACCTGTTGTATTATTGGTTATTGTCTGATCTTCGAGATTTACGGTTACTGTACTTTCTGCGTTATCATTATTTACATTAAATAATGATGCCAGAAATCCCTCCGATACAACAACAGGAAGTACACCATTGTTTAAAGCGTTGTTTTTGAATATATCTGCAAAGAAACTTGATACTACAACACGGACTCCGAATCCTGCTACAGCCCATGCTGCGTGCTCTCTTGACGAACCGCTGCCAAAATTTTTACCGGCTACAAGTACCTGTCCGCTGTATTTTGGATTATTAAGAACGAAGTCATCTATCTTTTCTCCGCTTTTTGTATAACGCCAGTCATAAAAAAGATTATCGCCAAACCCTTGTTTATCTGTTGCTTTAAGAAAACGTGCAGGAATAATCTGGTCAGTATCTACATTTTCTATCGGTAGAGGATAATATGATGAAGTTATTGTTTCAAATTTTGTTATCATGATTGTAATAAATTAAGCTCGTGGATCTGTTATTTTACCTGTTACTGCCGCCGCAGCCGCTACAAGCGGACCGCAAAGAATTGTTCTTGCGCCAGGCCCCTGACGGCCTTCAAAGTTACGGTTAGATGTAGATACGGAGTATTTACCTGCCGGAACTTTGTCTTCATTCATGGCAAGACAAGCCGAACAACCGGGTTGACGAAGCTCAAAACCTGCCTCTTCAAGTATTTTATCAATACCTTCAGCACGAATCTGCTTTTCTACCATCCATGATCCAGGCACTAACCATACTACAACATCGTCGGCTTTCTTCTTTCCTTTCACATAATCGGCAAATAGACGGAAGTCTTCTATTCGTCCATTAG
>CAMTOT010000357.1 GCA_947074165.1 uncultured Bacteroidales bacterium | reverse complement strand
TAAAGCATTTAGCTTAACGGTTATTATATAAAATATTGAGCAAATAATTTATCTTTGCGCCCGATTAATCAAAATAAGAAAACAAAACAGGTTTATTAATGAAATTATTATCACCAAAAGAGATTGTTGATTACGCTTCTAAGTCGGCTATTGAGAAGGGGAGTTACGGCACGACTAAAACACTAATTCTGAGTTTCCTCGCGGGGGCTTATATCGCTATGGGGGGACTGTTGTCGGTGCTTTTCGGTTATGGATTTCCCGGAGCAGCGGCAGAGAATCCGGCTCTTGTGAAGATGCTTATGGGGGCGGCTTTCCCTATAGGGCTTATACTTGTAGTACTGGCGGGTGGCGAGCTTTTCACAGGCAATTGCGCGTATTTTATTCCAAACACGATGAGCGGTAGACAGCCATGGAAGACCGCGCTTAAAAATTGGGGGCTTGTATGGAGCGGCAATTTCACAGGAGCGCTTTTTGTAGCTGTTTTCCTTGTATACATTCCGCATATCTTTCATTATGAGCCGTGGCATTCGGCGATCTTTAAGGTAGCTGAATTGAAAACGTCAAATACTTTTGTTGTGACTTTCTTTAAAGGGGTAGGCGCAAACTGGCTGGTGTGTCTTGCGATGTGGCTGGGTATGTCGGCTAAAGATACTATGGGCAAGATAGCCGGGATATGGTGGCCTGTGATGACCTTCGTAGCTATTGGTTATGAACACTGTATAACGAATATGTTTTTTATACCGATGGCTATGCTTGAGGGCGCGGATATTTCGGTTTATGATCTTATGATAAAGAATCTGATCCCTGCCACGCTGGGCAATATCGTGGGAGGCGCGATATTTGTAGGTGGGTTTTATTGGTTTGTGTATGAAAAACTGCATAAGAAATGAGATAAAAAAAAAGCAAAAGCCGATTGGCTTTTGCTTTTTTTTTATTCACTTTTTTCCCATTTGGTCACTTCATTGAGTTTGATGTCAAACAGAAGTGTTGAATAAGGAGGTATTGAGCCGGAACCTGAAATACCGTATCCTAATTCCTGAGGGATTATTACTTTCCATGTTTCGCCTTCTTTCATATTCTCAAGGGCAAGAGTCCATCCTTTAATTACTCCGTTTACGGCAAATGTCACCGCTTTGCCTGTATCGAAGAATGTAGTATCGTCATAACTAATAAGCTGACCTGAATAGTCGGCGCTTACAGTACTTGTCTGATATGGCTTTTTGGGATCCTCTTTTGTTGTTTCTTCTACAACTTTATATAGTATATAATAGCTTGGATACGACAGCGAATGAAGCTTATTATAACCTACCTCAAGAGAATCTGCGGACGCAGTCTGAAAATAAGTATCGTTAAGACTCTTCCATGCCGAATAATCTTCTGTATTATCATCAAGACATGATGTCAACGCAACACCACCAAGCAACAGAATAGATAAATATTTAAGCTTATTCATTTTTGTGTTATATAGTTTTGTTAATTATGAGCCAAAAATAAAAATAAAAAACGGTAATTCAAGAGCTTAAAAAGGTTGTTTAACTATTTAGAACTCAACCTTCGGCGCTTTTTCGGCACCCTCTTCCGCTTTAAAATAAGGTTTTTTATCAAATCCTGTCATCGACGCTATCATAGAAGCAGGGAACTTTCTGATACGTACATTGTATTCCTGAGCCGCTTCATTGTAGTATTTACGAGATACTTTTATGCGGTTTTCAGTACCTTCAAGCTGTGACTGAAGTTCGGAGAAATTCTGATTAGCTTTAAGGTCAGGATAATTCTCGGTGATGGCAAGCAATCGGCCAAGAGCAGAAGATAATTCACCCTGTGCCGCCTGATATTTGGCAAGTGACTCCTCATTAAGATTATCTATCGAGACTGTAGTAGATGTCGCTTTGGCACGGGCACTTATTACAGCGTCGAGCGTAGACTTTTCATGATCGGCATATCCCTTAACTGTGCTTACAAGATTAGGGATAAGATCTGATCGGCGCTGATACTCGCTCTCTACATCAGACCACTTTGAATCTACATTCTCTTCTGATATTACCATACCGTTATAGGCTGTACAGCAAGGGATAGAAAATACTAATAGTATACCTATTACTATAGCTAAGATGATTAACGCTTTTTTCATTTGATTATGTTTTTATAAAAATAAAGGCGCGAACTTATATCCGCGCCTCATTTATTTATTTTAAATATTATTCACCAAGTGATTTCAAAAGATTACGTAGTGATACATGTTCTCCGATGATAGCGCGAAGGTCACTGATAGCTACACGCTCCTGTGACATTGAGTCGCGGTGACGGATAGTAACAGTATTATCTTCAAGCGACTGGTGATCGACTGTAACGCAGAAAGGAGTACCGATAGCATCCTGACGACGGTAACGTTTGCCGATTGAATCTTTTTCATCATATTGACATCTGAAGTCAAACTTAAGATCGTCGATAATCTGACGCGCTTTCTCTGGCATTCCGTCTTTCTTAGTAAGCGGCATAACCGTTACTTTTACAGGAGCAAGAGGTGCAGGTAATCTAAGTACCACGCGAGACTCGCCATTCTCAAGAGTTTCTTCAGTATATGAAGCAGCAAGAACGGAAAGGAACATACGGTCAACTCCGATTGATGTTTCGATTACGTAAGGAACGTATGATTTATTTAGTTCAGGATCGAAATACTGAAGTTTCTTGCCTGAGTACTGCTCATGACTTGAAAGGTCGAAATCTGTTCTTGAGTGAATACCTTCAACTTCTTTGAAACCGAAAGGCATCTCAAATTCGATATCTGTAGCCGCGTTGGCGTAGTGCGCAAGTTTATCGTGATCGTGGAAGCGATATTTCTTTTCGCCGAAACCAAGAGCTTTATGCCATTTGATACGAGCGTCTTTCCATTTATTGAACCATTCAAGTTCTTCTCCCGGACGAACGAAGAATTGCATCTCCATCTGTTCGAACTCACGCATACGGAAGATAAACTGACGGGCTACGATCTCATTACGAAACGCTTTACCGATCTGAGCGATACCGAAAGGAATCTTCATACGGCCTGTTTTCTGCACGTTAAGGTAGTTTACAAA
>CAMTOT010000356.1 GCA_947074165.1 uncultured Bacteroidales bacterium | reverse complement strand
GTGGTAGTCAATAAGATGATACATTTTGAGCAGATTTGTGATAACCTTGATATTTCGATTGAGCAGCTTCGTATGCTTAACCCTCAGTATAGAAGAGATATTGTGCCGGGCAACGTGGAGGCATCGGCTTTGAGGTTGCCAATAGGGTCGCTATACGCTTTTATAGAGCAAGAAGATACTATTGCTAAACATCGCAAGAATGAACTTCTTGTTAATATTCAGAGGGAAGTATCGCCGGGCGGTATGAAGAATCTGAGCGGTACGAATGTGCACCGTGTGCGCCAGGGTGAGACTCTTGGGGCAATAGCGAGAAAATACGGAACTACTGTAAATGCTCTGCGTAATATAAACGGACTGCGTAATGATAATCTGCGCATAGGTCAGCAGCTAATGGTTTACAATAACAGCGGTGTAAAGAATAATCAGAGCAACGCAAAAACGGCTTCAGCGAAGACTGTGTCGGCTACTGCAAAGACGGTATCGTCATCGGCAGGAACCGGTGATTGTAAAATTCACCCTGTAAAGAGTGGTGAGAATCTGTGGGCTATATCAAGGCTTTATCCGGGTGTGTCGGCTGATGATATTAAGAGACTAAACGGCCTTTCGGGCAATAATCTCACTGTAGGACAGAAATTAAAGATTCCTAACTGATAAACCCTTGAGGGTCAGTTTAGGTTATATTTATATAGGTTTACTATGAATGAAGTTACAAACACGGCGCAGCAGGACGAAAAACTTATCGAGGATGAGTTTAACGCCCTGCTGTCTGATTATATAAATTCTAATCATCGCCAGAAGATCGATATAATAAAACGTGCGTTTCATTTTGCTAATGAGGCTCATAAAGGAATAAAAAGACGATCGGGCGAACCTTACATACTGCATCCGATAGCGGTAGCAAGGATTGTGTGCAGAGATATTGGTTTGGGGTCGACATCTATTTGCGCGGCTTTGCTGCATGATGTGGTGGAGGATACAGACTATACTGAAGAGGATATTGAGAACCTGTTTGGTAAGAAAATAGCGCAAATTGTAGGGGGACTGACTAAAATTTCGGGAGGTATATTCGGTGATAAAGCGTCGGCGCAGGCTGAGAATTTTCGCAAACTGCTGCTTACGATGTCGGAAGATATACGTGTGATTCTTATTAAGATAGCCGACAGGCTTCATAATATGCGAACGCTCGGCTCTATGCTGCCAAGTAAGCAGTATAAGATAGCCGGTGAGACACTTTATATTTATGCGCCGTTGGCTCATAGACTTGGTTTGTTTGCTATTAAGACTGAGCTTGAGGATTTGAGCTTTAAATATGAACATCCGGACTCTTACCGTGATATCTCACGTAAGATACAGGAGTCGGAGGAGGATAGAGAGACGGTGTTTCGTCATTTTGCGGCTCCGGTGGCGAGTAAGCTGAAAGCGCTTAATATCGATTTTGAGATGAAGGCGCGCGTCAAGTCGGTTTATTCGATATATAATAAGATGCAGAATAAAGGGATCCCTTTTGAGGAGGTTTATGACCTTTTTGCCGTGCGTATTATATTCTCGCCAAAGGATTATATTGATGAGAAGACTGACTGCTGGAAGATATATTCGACAATAACGGATGTGTATAAACTGCATCCTGACAGGATACGCGACTGGGTGAGCCGTCCGAAGGCAAACGGCTATCAGGCGCTACACGTGACTGTGATGGGGCCAGATGGGAACTGGATTGAGGTCCAGATACGAAGTGCTAAAATGGATGATATAGCCGAGCGCGGATTTGCCGCTCACTGGAAGTATAAAGTAGGTGAGACGGATGAAGAGTCGGAGCTTGATAAGTGGCTGAAGACGATTAAGGAGATTCTTGAGAATCCTGAGCCAAACGCGCTTGATTTTCTTGATACTATAAAGCTAAACCTTTTTGCCTCTGAGATATTTGTGTTTACGCCTAAAGGGGATATCAAGACTCTGCCTAAGGATTCGACGGCGTTAGACTTCGCGTTTTCTTTGCATACGAATATCGGTTTTCAGGCTATAGCGGCTAAGGTAAATCATAAGCTTGTACCGCTAAGTCAGCCATTGCAGAGCGGTGATCAGGTGGAGATACTTACATCGCGCACTCAAACGCCTAATCACGACTGGCTCAAGAGTGTTAATACAGCTAAGGCTAAGACTAAGCTTATCGCTTATATGAAGCGTGATAAGAAAAATAAAATACAGAAGGGAGAGGCTGCTCTTACTGAATTTCTGGCTCAGAGTAATATCGTTATTTCTCCTATCGTGCTTGATAAGATTATAACTCATTTCTGTCTTAAGAAGAAAGAGGATTTGTTTTATAAAATAGGGGTAGAGGAGATTGCGGTTGATGATAATCTGAAGAAGTATCTAAAGGAGAAGAGTGAGAATGTGATTCTTAAATATCTGAAGATGCCTTTCGGTAAAAAGGACGCCTCGGTGCCTGCCGACAAGATTATAACTACTCCGGAACCTGCGGAAAAGATAAACAGGAAAGAGACTTATGTGTTGCGCGAGATTAACGGACGCAATAATTATTCGCTTGCCGCGTGTTGTAAGCCTATTCCGGGTGATGATGTGCTTGGATATATCAACGACAATGAGACGGTAGTGGTACATAAGCGTTCTTGTCCGCTTGCCACTAAGCTGAAAAGTAGTTTCGGTCCTCGTATTATATCGGCTAAATGGGCTGAACATAATGAAAACTCCTTTGCCGCTACTATATATATAAAAGGTATAGATACGGTTGGGGTACTAAAACAGATAACGCGTGTTATAACAGATAATCTTGAGGTGAATATACGTTCTCTGCATATTGATACCAATGATGGTATATTTGAAGGAAAAATAGGTCTGTTTGTGCATGATGTTGTTGAGGTTGAGTCGCTTTGCGCTCAGTTGAAGCAGATTAAAGAGGTTAAGATAGCGAACAGAATATCAGAATAAAAATCTTATAAATGAAAAACACACTCCTTACTTTAGATCGGAAGAGCGTCGTGTAGGGAAAGAGTGTACGACCGGGTGTAGATCTGGGTGGTCGCCGGATCATGAAAAAAAAAAAACACATAACGAAGATAAACTATCAGTCTGTACGATATCACA
>CAMTOT010000355.1 GCA_947074165.1 uncultured Bacteroidales bacterium | reverse complement strand
ATCAGAAAGGAGTATTATAAAGAAAATTATAACAAGAGGTGTGAACATAATCAAGCATTAATATTAAGTATACAAAAATACTTAATTTAGTTTAGCATTATATAGTTTACTTTACATTTATAATTCTTAAACAATAAACGGAAGTCTATAAATTTTAAAGAAATACAATGAGCGAACAAATTTTTACAACTAAAGATGCAGATAAGGAGTTTAAATATAAGGAATTACTTCCTCAGATTTATGCGCTTATATCGGAAGAGCCTGATCTTATAGCTAATATGGCTAATGTGTCGGCGGCATTAAAATATGTATTTGATTTTTTATGGGTAGGATTTTATCTTAAAAAAGATGATGAATTGGTATTGGGTCCATTTCAGGGGCCTATAGCATGTACCCGTATCCGCAAGGGTAAGGGTGTGTGCGGCACGGCATGGGAGCAGCAGAAAACACAGATAGTGCCTGATGTGGACAAATTTCCGGGGCATATAGCGTGTAGTTCTCTGTCACGCTCTGAAATAGTAGTTCCTCTTTTCTTTGAAGGTCGATTTGCGGCTGTACTGGATATTGATAGTGATAAAACGGATACTTTCGACGAAGTAGATAAGAAATATCTTGAGGAATTATGTATGCATATATTATAATTTGAGCTTATCTGATTATAGAATATAAACAACAAAAGTCTGACAGATAATATTTAATCTGTCAGACTTTTTATTGTTTATAATAAGGTGGTTATTTCTTTATGATAATATCTCCGTTTAGGTGAATACCCTGTATATCTATATCAGTAGTTTTACAGGTCGCGTTATTAAAAAATTTTATTTCTGCTTCACCATACTCATTTGTCATTACGTTAGGATTCCAATATAATGTGCGTCTGTAAAGGATGTCTTCGGGAAGAGCCGCCTCTCTGTATGTTGGCACATAAAACTCTTTTACTTTTGAATATCCGTATATAGTTGTATTTCTTATCCCTCTCTTTGTTTTATTGTTGCCTCTGCGATTACTGTACATGAATATTACTACAGTTCTGTCAAGATCTTGTTTGGTAAGTATATCTGTAATATCTGCCTCCGGATTAAAATCATTGAAGTATACTCTTGCTAAACCTGGTGTCTCAGAAATAGCTATTGTCTTAAGTTCGGATACAAGTATCTCATCAAGGTCTTTATTGCAGGCGTCAAACGTCATATTGTCATATAGAAACATAATCTTCTTTCCTTTATATCTGCATATATTTTTTCCTAATGTATCAGGATAGTATGAGAAATAAGGATTTAAGGTGTTTAAAAACTCAGCTACACTTTCTGTATCTCCGACACCTGAATCGATAAGTTTATCTGTCTCTTCTTCAGTGTTGTATATAATAGAAGATACGTCAAGACCTTCATTGCTTAGTTTTGATTTTTTTCTGGTTGTTATACTTACTTCGGGAAGTATCTTTGATAAATTGTCCAGACTATCTCTTTGATACTCTTCTTGCATGTCTTCAGTATTAAATTCGATGGTTGTAAAATCAGTATCTGTAGAAGATGCGTTTTTTTTCCATATCATATCGTGAAAAGATAGAGTTCGGGGAGCAGGCGAGAACAATCTGTTTATCATTATTGTAGATGTTTTTGCTTTATCATTATCTGTCGTTTTCAATATGAGATCAGCCTTACCCGGAAAATCTGAGAGCATGAAATTAAAATTTCCGTTATCGTCTGTTTTACAAGTTCCGTTTTGTTTGTACCCATCTTCAGAGTAAAGCGACATGCCTACATCTATTTTCTTAAGGTCTTTCTTTCTTATAGATGACACTACACGACCATCTATTACTATGCCTTTCTCTGCCGGATAATTTATTTCGAATGTATCACTATATGATGCCATAGCCTCCCAGTTATATCTGCGCCAGCCCTGTGTAAGCATTAGTAAGTCAAGATTTGTTTTATGAGTAATATCATCCGATTCAAAATAGTAATCTATATCTTCTATGTATCCTTTTATTTCAGATGATAAAAGTAAATTTGAGAGTATATTGTCTGAATAAGCTGTCTGATTTACAAAAGAATGATCTTTAATAGAAACAGACAGATTAGTTTTTACAGGCATGTTCTCTTTGTCAATTGCTTTTATCTTAATATTTAATTCTTGATGAGGTTTTATGTTTTTTAGATTGGATTCGTCTATGCTGACATCTATATAATTATGATTATTATTAAAAGCAAGTCGCTCTGAATATGGTTTTCCATCCTGATTAAAAAGAGTTATCTGTATCACACCAGATGGCATATCAGCATAGTTTACTCTTAATGCCTTTGAGCTTTCGGAACTAAGATCAATCTCTTGAAACATATAAACTTTTCCGCCACACATTAATGAGAGCCCTAATATCTCTCCTTTTGTCTGTTCGTTTCTGTTTGCTTGTATTATCATAGAGTTACGCATTGTATTTATTACATTGAGCGTATAACCTGTACTCACTGCCTTTGGCAGTTTAATTACTTTTTTATTTGAATCTGCTGTTACACTTATCTTATATTCTTCATTTACCGGAAAAAAATTAAACTTACCCATTCCTTTGTGCTGAGTTGAGAATTCTGAAATGACCTCATTCTCTGCGTTGAGAAGCTCGCATTTCGCATTTAAGTATTCACCATTTTTATTAGTTACTTTAAATGCAATTACGCAATTTACACCTTCTATAAGATTGCCTCCCTCTGGAAAGAAATTGAAATTAATGTTTTCATTCTTAGGACCTTTTGCCCTGTTATTTGGTTTACTCTGTGTTTTAGGAAGTGGAGTGATTGTTTGATTCGTGTAATCTCCTGATAGTTTATTGCGGTTAAATACGGGAAACACTCTTGAAAATACAGCATCATCTCCCCAGTTAAGCATAACCCTGGTGTAAGCTCTTACCTCATAAAATCCGCTTCTCATCCCATCTTTCAAATCAAACTCACCATGTGCCGCGCCATTTTCCAGTTTTAATTTCTTTTTTTCAATAATATCACCGTAGGAGTCAAGTAGCTCGACATATAATACCTTACTTAACGTCGTAGGTATATGCTTTGAAGTGAGTACGGCATATGCCTTAAACCATATTGTTTCACCTAAATAATATCC
>CAMTOT010000354.1 GCA_947074165.1 uncultured Bacteroidales bacterium | reverse complement strand
GGTATTGCTCTTAAAAATATAGATAAGTTCTCTTTCTTGATTCGTTAAGAAAGAATAGCAATAATTAATACGCTAAGACGCGAAGATAATGATATTTCTAAGTAGAAATTTTTCATCTTTGCGTCTTAGCGTGTTGATGTTTTAAACACAAGAAAAACAGACAGTATCAGATGTGGAAGTTAGTACAGTTTTTTGTTAAGAACAGTCCTTTTTTTGTATATCTTTTCTATGCCGTTATAAGCATATTTCTGTTGGTTCGTTTTAATCCATACCACAATAGCGTATACCTTAGTAGCGCTAATGAAGTGGTCGGCGATATATATTCTCTAACCGGGAATGTCACATCTTATTTTGGATTAAAACAAATTAACCAGGATCTTATAGAGCGAAACGGGGAACTTGAAAAAGAGATTCAGATATTAAAGGAGCTTCTGAGAGATCAGTATGCTGAGATTCAGCTGAATGATTCTCTTACAAAATATGATTTCGTAGTGGCGCAGGTTATAAACAACAGTGTGTCACAACTTGAGAATTATATTACCCTGAATAAGGGATCTAAAGATGGTATCGCACCTCAGATGGGGGTAGTGGACCAGAATGGTATAATAGGGATTGTCAGTAATGTAAGCGAGCACTATTCGGTTGTGATATCTATTCTTAATCCTAAGCTTAGACTCAGCGCGAAAGTAAAAGGTAGTGATTACTTTGGTTCGCTTGTGTGGAATGGTAAAAACGCAAGGATAGCGCTGCTTGAAGAGTTGCCGCGACATATAGAGTTTCAGACAGGTGATACGATTGTTACGAGCGGCTTTTCTGCTGCATTTCCCGAAGGCATTCCGGTTGGTATAGTTGAAGGTTACAGCGAACAGCGTAATAACAACTTCTATACGCTTCGTGTGGAGCTTAGCGCGGATTTTTCAAGACTTAATGACGTGAGAGTAATTATAAATAAAGAACAGGATGAACAGTTGACCCTGGAAAAAAATGCACGATGAGAATATTATTAAATATCATATTATATGCTGTAATATTACTGATTCAGGTTTTGCTGCTGAATCATATTAATCTATGGGGATATGCCACGCCGTTTCTTTATATATGGCTGATACTAAAGCTGCCTTATGATATGCCCAGGGGATTGGTTATCACATTAGGATTTATAACAGGTCTTATCATAGATATTTTCTGTAATACACCGGGTATGCACGCCTTTGCGACAACTACGCTCGCGTTTATGAGACTTCCTATTTTGCATCTGTTTATACAACAAGAGGATATAAAATCAACTACCGGTGGACTTACTTATCTTGATACGTCTGTATCTCTAAAATATACAATATTCAGTACTTTACTTTTTTGCATATCATTGTATATAATTGAGTCATTCTCTTTTTTTAATTTCCTGACCTTATTACTAAAAATTGTGACAAGCACAATAATAACAGTCATAATGATTCTGGGGGTAGAATCATTAGCAAAATCACGTGCAATTAAAAACTAATAAACAGGGTTTGGTGTGAGAAAAAATTATGAGTTAGAGAAAAGAAAATATATTATAGGTGGCGGATTCGGTATCCTTATAGTGATATACGTCATCAGGCTTTTTACGCTTCAGGTATTAGATCAGAACTATAAAGAGTTTGCAGACAGTAATGCTTTTTTAAAGAAAACGCTATATCCGTCGAGGGGCATGATTTATGACCGCAACGGAGAACTATTGGTATTTAATCAGCCGGCATATGACCTGATGCTTGTCATGAGAGAGGTACAGCCGTTTGATACACTTGATCTATGCTATACGATTAATATCACCAAAGAGCAGTTTGATAAAAGGATAAAGGATATAAGAAACCGAAGACTTAATCCTGGTTATTCTTCATATACACCACAGACATTTGTAAACCAACTTTCAGCTCAGGACTATGGGCTTCTTCAGGAAAAGCTATATAAATTTCCGGGATTTTATATTCAGAACCGTACTCTTAGACAATACAACTACGCGACTGCACCTCATATACTGGGTAATATCAGGGAGGTTTCTAAGCGTGACATAGAAAAAGATGATTACTATCAAAGGGGAGACTACACTGGCGACCTTGGTGTTGAGAAATCGTATGAAAGTTTTTTAAGGGGTGAAAAAGGAGTAGAGATACTTCTGCGCGATGCCCACGGCAGGGTAAAGGGGCGTTATGAAGACGGTGCTAAAGATATTACGGCTCGCACGGGTAAAAATATTACATTAACTATAGATGTTGAGTTACAACAGTACGCTGAATTGCTTATGCAGAATAAGATTGGCGGACTTGTTGCTATTGAGCCCGAAACAGGAGAAATTCTTGCTATGGTATCAGCGCCAACTTATAATCCGGCAGATCTTGTCGGGCGTGAACGAGGGAAGAACTATATCACAATGACAAGAGATCCTTATAAACCTCTTTATGACAGAGCGATTTCAGCGTCTTACCCTCCGGGTTCAACATTTAAAATCACACAGGGACTGATTGCGCTACAGGAGGGTGTTATAACACCGCAGACACTTGTCACTTGTTCGCATGGATACAGGGTTGGTAACTTTAAGCTCGGATGTCACGCACACTCTTCGCCAATCAATCTTATCCCCGCTATAGCTACTTCCTGCAACGCGTATTTTTGTTCGGCGTTTCGCTCTATGGTAGACAATAGAAAAGTATATCCTACTATACAAGATGCTTTCGACAGATGGAAAGATGAGATGGTATCTATGGGCTTCGGTTATCAGCTGGGCATAGATCTGCCAAGTGAGAGTCGTGGATTTATACCCAACAGTCAATATTACAATAAAGCATTTCGTACAGACAAATGGAAGTCGCTCAATATTGTATCAATCGCAATCGGACAGGGAGAGATACTTGCCACTCCTTTACAAATAGCCAATCTTGCCGCTACAATAGCAAACAGGGGTAGTTTTATCAAACCTCACGTTGTAAAAGAGATTCAGGATACTATAATTGACGAAAAGTACCGTACGCCACATAAACCGCTTATTGATCGTAAATATTACGAAATGATGGATCAGGGGATGGCTCTGGCTGTAACTAACGGTACATGCCGCATAGCGCAGTTTAAGGATGTTGA
>CAMTOT010000353.1 GCA_947074165.1 uncultured Bacteroidales bacterium | reverse complement strand
AATGATGAGGTTTGTCAGACAACTACAAGATCACTTTCTTCTCTTATATTCCCTGTTTCCACTCAGATAAGAGTTTTGGAAGGTGAAAATGAGACTCTTAAAACTCTAAACTGTGATCTTGTTCTAACCTTTAATGATAAAGGCGAGTGTACTATAACATCCGGTACTGATGGATATACCGCTTCAGGTTCAGGAAAATTTATGAAAAAAGCAGAGAAAAAAGCATGGGGTAACAAAGATCGCGACGCTCTTTATCTTGATTATCAGGTCGATTACGGAGTAAGAAAATTTGCGACAAAAGACACTCTTGTGGCACGTAACAGAGGTATCGTAGTAGAGGAGTTCTCTCCTTCTTACAAAGAGTAAATTACTTAAATTATCAGTAGTATGAAAAACAATAATAAAATATTACTTAGCGCTGTAACTATCCAAATGGTATTGCTGGCTTCTTGTGCCGACGAACAGATCGCGGGCTTTGAGGTGGAGATACCGGCTGAGATTGAGCAGTATCAATATTTAAATCAATATGAGGCACTTAAAACTTATGTTGATCGTAATGCCAACCCCGACTTTAAGTTGGGGCAGGGTATTACGGTAAGTGATTTTCTGAAAGGTGGTCTTGTTCATAGCGTAGCTTGCGCAAATTTCGATGAGCTAACTGCCGGAAACGCACAGAAATATAGTTCTGTAGTAGCGGATGACGGTTCTATGAATTTTGCCAGCGTGGTGTCTTTTGTAGAGGTGGCCAAACAGGCTGGTCTGACTATTTACGGGCATACCCTTTGCTGGCACTCTCAGCAGAATAATAAGTTCCTGAATGGACTAATTGCAGATAAAACCATAATTGGAGAGCCATCGGAGCCGACCTGGAATGAAATTATAACAAACAATGACTGTGAGGGAGATGACCTTTCGGCTTATACATGTTCTTCGGTAATAGGAGGTAACGCTTGGGAGTTTGTAATACCTGGTGCAGACGGTACGGGGCGTGCTTTAAAGGTGGTTTGTCCTGCTGTTGGTGCAAATGATTATGAAACACAGTTTTTTATTTCATTTGAACCGGTTCTTGAAGAGGGAAAACAATATCGTTTTAAAATGGATGTTCGTGCTGAGCAGGCTTGCTCATTTGGAAGCCAGGCTCATACTAAACCTCAGGCATATAAACATTGGGATATGCTTGGCTCTGTAAGTGCGACCACAGAATGGGCTACGTTTAAAAAAGACTTTACCGCCTCGGCTGATCAGGCCGGAGCAGGCACATTTGCGTTCAATCTTGCCAATACAGCTACAACATATTATTTTGACAATATAAGTCTTGAGCTATATGACGATGGACAAAACAATGCCGGAGTTGTCGTTGTGAATGAATATGTATTCCAAAACGATTTTGAAGCCAACAAAGATGGCTGGGGAGGCTGGGGTAATGGCTCTTCAAATGAACTCGCTGCTACAGAAGGCATAAATGGTAGTGGTTGTATCAAATTTACAAACCCATCAGCAGTGAATTTTTGGGAAGCACAAATAGCATATGATCTTGGACCTGCACTGACCGTAGGTGAAGTTTATTACCTAAACTTAAAGATTAAAGCTACCGGTAGCGGCTCGTTGCGTTCCGGATTCCAAAACCCTGACGGATATAAAGGTTGCGGTGATTTTGCAAATATAACTCTAACGGAAGAGTGGCAGGAAGTAACAGTCAAAACTACAGTAAGCGGAGAAGGTGCAACACGTTTCTTATTCAGCTATGGTGATTTTGGCGGAACAATATGGATTGATGATATTTCTCTGTATTATGAGAAGAGTGGAAATACATTGCCTCTTACTCCGGAAGAAAAGAAAGAAGTTCTTACAGATGCTCTTGAAACATGGATAAAAGGTATGCTTGAAGCGTGCGACGGATATGTGACAACATGGGATGTGGTTAATGAACCTATGTCTGACTGGCCTGATCAGTTTGAACTGAAGACCGGTGTTGGTAAAGACGATCCGGACAACTTCTACTGGCAGGATTATCTTGGAAAAGAGTATGCTCGTGACGCAATAAGATTTACACGTCAGTACGGACCTCAGAATATGAAACTGTTTATTAATGAGTACGGACTTGAAGGTAGCGGCAATAATAAGTGTAAAGGTCTTATTGCAATGATTAACTTCTGGGAGTCTGACGGCATCACTAAGATCGACGGTATCGGCTCACAAATGCACGTTAATTATTATCTTGATCCTGAAAAACAGAAAGAAAATGAAGAGAGCGTTGTAGAGATGTATAAACTTCTTGCAGCTACAGGAAAACTTATTAAAGTTTCTGAACTTGATATGGGTATAGTTTATGAAAATGGTACGTCAATCAAAACACCTTATGTGACTTTTGAACAACATAAGCAGATGGCGGAGTTTTATAAATTTATAATTAAGAAATATTTTGAAATAATTCCTGCTTCTCAACGTTATGGAATTACACAATGGGCTCCCACAGACAGTCCTGAGAATTCTCACTGGCGAAAAGGTGAACCTATAGGGATCTGGACTGAAGATTATCAGCGTAAGCCGGCTTATGGCGGTTTTGCTGACGGACTTCAGAACCTTGATTAAGAATAGATATAGATTTATGTAATAATAAGGGTGACCGGATTAAATTTTCATAATTGCCTGACATGAAAAGAATCCGGAAGCCCTTATTTTTTTAATATAAGATTTTAACTCAAATAAATGATGAGAAAGATTATTACTGCTTTTTTTATGATGCTTGTCATAATAACTATGTCAGCATGTTCTGATGATAATAAATTAACGGAGGGTATAACACCGGAGCCTCCTATTGAAGAACCCGGTGATGAGGAAGATGATAAAAATGTAATTTCAATGCCACTGCGTGTAGATGGACGTTATCTGAAAAATCAGAAAGGAGAGATAGTTAATCTTCATGGATTCGCGCAGACCTATAGCCCTTATTTTAATCAGAGTAAATGGACTAATTATGACGTAAGCGGTTGCCTTAAATATAATAAAGGGATGATAGACGGTATTCTTGCGGCCGGATGGGAGATGAATTTTATTCGTCTTCACATGGATCCGTACTGGAGTTCCGAACCAGGCTGTTCGGGACGTTACGAAGGACATGAGTGTTTTAG
>CAMTOT010000352.1 GCA_947074165.1 uncultured Bacteroidales bacterium | reverse complement strand
AGTTAAAATTACAAATAGAAAGCAAATTTCTTATCTTTGCCAAACTTTTGTGAAAATAAGATATAATGTATAATATGGGAATAAAGGATATATTAAAAAAACGCATCCTTGTGCTAGATGGAGCGATGGGGACAATGATACAGCGATATGCATTGTCTGAGGCTGATTACAGAGGTGAGCGTTTTGCCGGATGTTCGGTTAATCAAAAAGGTAACAACGATATATTGGTGCTTACGAAACCTGATATTATAAAAGAGATTCACTCCATGTATCTTGAAGCAGGTGCTGATATTATTGAGACTAATACGTTCAATGCCACTACTATATCTATGGAAGATTATGATATGGTAGACTATGTTTATGAGATAAATTTCGAAGCTGCAAGAATAGCTAAAGAGGCTGCAGACGAGTATACAAAAATAGATGCCGCAAAACCAAGATTTGTAGCCGGCTCAATTGGTCCTACGAATAAGACAACATCAATCTCTCCCGATGTAAATGAACCCGCGTTTCGCGCTATAACTTTTGATCAACTTAAAGATTCATATTATACTCAGGCAAAGGCGCTCATTGAAGGAGGGGTAGACATATTGCTTATTGAGACCATTTTTGATACGCTTAATGCAAAAGCTGCTATAGCGGCAATAGAATTAGCTGTGACTGAATCAGAACGAGATATACCATTAATGCTTTCCCTTACATTATCTGATGTTGGGGGACGCACCTTGTCAGGACAGACTTTGGAAGCGTTTTTAGCATCCATATCACATGCCGATATTTTGAGTATTGGGTTAAACTGTTCGTTTGGTGCTAAGGATATAAAACCGTTTCTAAAGCAACTTGCCAATATCGCTCCTTATAGTATATCATGTCATCCCAATGCCGGACTACCAAACCGTTTTGGAGAATATGATGAAACTCCGGAAACGATGGCCATACAGGTTAAAGAGTTTATAGATGAAGGTTTGGTAAATATAATAGGTGGATGTTGCGGTACAACACCTGATCATATCGCGGCTTACAAGGAGTTGCTTAAAGACTCTATTCCACATACGGTAGTTGATAAAGAGCAAAAATGTTCTTTATCTGGACTTGAGCCATTGCACATTGTACGTGAAAACAACTTTATTAATGTTGGTGAGCGCTGTAATGTAGCAGGTTCAAAAAAATTTCTTCGACTTATTAAAGAAAAAAATTACGATGAGGCGATGAGTATCGCGCGTCACCAGGTTGAAGACGGAGCACAGATTGTTGATATTAATATGGATGATGCCATGCTTGATGCTAAGGAAGAGATGACTCATTTCCTTAATCTAATTGCTGGTGAGCCTGATATCTGTCGTGTACCGGTAATGATTGATTCTTCTAAGTTTGATGTTATAGAATCTGCTTTAAAATGCGTACAAGGAAAATCTATTGTCAATTCTATTTCACTTAAAGAAGGAGAAGATACTTTTTTAGAGCGCGCTAAGATTGTAAAAGGACTTGGTGCAGCCCTTATTGTGATGGCTTTTGATGAGAAAGGGCAGGCCGATACCTATGAACGTAGAATAGAGATATGCTCAAGAGCTTATAAACTACTTGTAGATAAGATTGGTTTTAACCCTCATGATATCATCTTTGATCCTAATGTTCTTGCAGTTGCTACAGGGATAAAAGAGCATAATAATTATTGTGTTGATTTTATTAATACAACAAAATGGATAAAAGAAAATCTGCCTGGAGCGAAGGTTAGCGGAGGGGTGAGTAACTTATCTTTTTCATTCCGCGGCAATAATTATATAAGAGAGTGTATGCATGCTGTATTCCTATACCATGCTATAAATGAAGGTATGGATATGGGTATTGTAAATCCTGCTACGGCTGTGACTTATTCAGAGATACCTTCTGATTTACTTAATGTGATCGAAGATGTTATACTGAATCGGTCGGATGAAGCCACAGAGCGTCTTATAGATGCCGCTGAGGCGTTAAAAGGACAGTCTGTAGAAAAAGCAGAAAAGCAAGATCCTCGTGAGGAAATGTCTGTCGCTCAAAAATTAGAGTATGCTCTTTTAAAAGGAAATCCTGACTATATGGATGAAGATATATCTGCAGCATTAAAAATTTATGATAGAGCTGTTGACATAATTGACGGACCGCTTATGTCTGGAATGAACAGAGTCGGAGAGTTGTTTGGTGAAGGTAAAATGTTTTTACCACAGGTTGTAAAGAGCGCGCGTACAATGAAGCGAGCTGTAGAACTCTTGAAACCATCTATAGAAGCCCAGAAAAAAGATGATGACAAGTCTGCCTCAGCCGGCAAATTTTTGCTTGCTACAGTAAAAGGTGATGTTCATGATATTGGCAAAAATATAGTTGGTGTTATTTTAGCGTGCAATAATTTTGATGTTATTGATTTGGGAGTCATGGTCTCTACAGAAGATATAATTAAGGCCGCGATTGAGGAGAATGTTGATTTTATAGGTCTTAGCGGACTTATTACACCATCGCTTGAGGAAATGTGTGTAGTTGCGGATGCTATGCAGAAAGCAGGAATGACAATACCTCTAATGATTGGTGGGGCTACTACATCTAAACTACACACTGCAGTTAAGATTGCTCCAAAATATGACGGACCTGTATTCCATCTCAAAGATGCAGCTCAGAATCCGGTTATTGCTACTCAATTAAAAAATAATGATACAAGGGACGTAATAATAGAAAATCTAAAAGTAGAACAACAAGCTTTGAGAAACTCTATAAAAAAAGAAGTTCCGCTGACTCCATATGCTGAAGCCAAATCCGCGTCTTTTAAAATAGACTGGAGCAAATACGATGTTCCGACTCCAATAAAAGATGGTATTACTCATATAGATAATATTTCTATCTCGGATCTTAAAAAATATATTAACTGGAAGTATTTCTTCTCAATGTGGAAGATTGGAGGGGAGTTCTCTAAGATAGCCGATATTCATGGATGTGATTCTTGTAAGGCAACATGGATAGCTTCGTTTCCTGTTGAGGCGAGAGCCAAAGCCTCTGAAGCTATGCAGCTTTTTAAGGATGCTAATAGGATGCTTGATAAACTGCAGGATATGGAGATCGGAAGAGCACACGTCTGCACTCCAGTCACCGCTCATTATCTCGTATG
>CAMTOT010000351.1 GCA_947074165.1 uncultured Bacteroidales bacterium | reverse complement strand
GTTCTTCGCTGAAAGTTCCGAAATTGTAAGTTTTCTCTTTAAATGTTATCTCTGCCTTCTTATCTTGTGCTGAGATAGCTGCACAAATCATGATAAGTACAGCAATAAATGATACTTTTTTCATATTTATATAGTAATTTTTTAGATATCTCATTAAATGACTTGTAGTTATTGTATAAAAACTTGTGACTATAAAGGAAAACATTTTTACTGTATAAATGTTTGCACTAATTCGCAAAAATATGAAAAAAATATATTAAAAAGGCAGGATAACCATAACGGTTATCCTGCCCTTAAATATCTAATGCAAATGTTTGTTATAACTGAGCCAGCTCGATAATTTTATCGACAGCAACTGTAAGACCGTCAACGTTTTTACCTCCTGCCTGAGCGAAATGAGCCTGTCCGCCTCCGCCGCCCTGGATAAGTTTAGCAGCTTCACGTACCATTGCAGATGCGTTAAGTCCTCCCTCTACAAGGTCGTCGCTAAGCATTACGGTAAGAAGTGGTTTGCCTGCCTCATAAGATCCTGCCGCGAAAAGCATTTTCTCTGTTTCCTGTCCTCTAATCTGGAAAGCAATATTCTTAACAGCCTCTGCAGAAACCTCCTGTACGAAACGGATAACTTTTACTCCGTTTATAACCTGAGCGTTAGCAAGAAGTTTGTCTTTTAGTTCAGCTTGTTTCTCTTTAGCGAACTCTTCAACCTGTTTTTTCAAATCAGCGTCTTCTTCTATCATTTTTTTGATAGCAGCCTGAAGATTAGGTACATTATTAAACAGCCCTTTTATCTCTTTTAGCATATCCTGCTGTAGATCCGCAAGTTCTTCCGCTTTAGCCGCTGTGACAGCCTCAATACGACGAACCCCTGCCGCTACAGAGCTTTCAGAAATAATACGGATCATACCAATATTACCTGTAGCCATAACGTGAGTACCACCACAAAGCTCTACTGAATCACCAAATTTAATAACACGTACTTCGTCTCCATATTTCTCTCCAAACAAAGCCATCGCGCCAAGGTTACGTGCTTCAGCAATAGGCATAGCGCGGAACTCTTCAAGAAGAGCATTGGTACGAACCATTTTGTTTGCAAGTTTCTCAGCCTGACGAAGCTCCTCTTCCGTTACTTTCTGGAAGTGAGAGAAGTCAAAGCGAAGAGACTCCGGAGTAACAAGAGAACCTTTTTGCTCAACATGCGTACCAAGTATTTGGCGAAGCGCAGCGTGAAGAAGGTGAGTCGCCGTATGGTTGCAAGCGGTAGCTATACGGTCGTCAGCATTGATTTCAGCTTTGAATGTCGCCGTAACATCTTTAGGCAATGTTGTAGCGATATGTACCGAAAGATTATTTTCTTTCTTAGTATTGATGATTTTTACAGTTTCTTCATCATTAGTCAACACACCGGTGTCGCCAACCTGACCACCGCTCTCCGCATAGAAAGGCGTTTTGTCAAGTACGATCTGATAAAGAGTCTGATTCTTTTGTTTAATCTGACGGTAACGAAGTATTTCAGTTTCACAAGAAGTGAAATCATATCCTACAAACTGAGGATCTCCCTCTTTTACTATGATCCAGTCGCCGGTCTCAATCGCAGCCGCGTTTCTTGCGCGCTCTTTCTGAGCCTGCATGTTTCTGTCGAATTCTTCTTTATCAACAGTAAGATTATTTTCGCGTAGGATAAGTTCTGTAAGGTCTAACGGGAATCCGTAAGTATCGTAAAGTACAAAAGCTACTTTTCCGTCTACAACGTCTTTTCCTGCTTCTTTAGTTTCAGTCATCACTTTGTCAAGCATCTTGATACCTGTTTCCAGTGTGCGAAGGAATGATTCTTCCTCCTCTTTTATAACCTTAACGATAAGAGATTCCTGAGCGATAAGTTCAGGGTAAGCGTCACCCATAGTCTCGATAAGAACAGGGATAAGTTTGTACATAAACGCTTTGTGCTGTCCAAGATAAGTGTATCCGTAACGAACGGCACGACGAAGAATACGACGTATTACATAACCCGCTTTAGCGTTAGACGGAAGCTGTCCGTCAGTGATAGAGAACGCGATAGTACGGATATGGTCAGCGATAACACGCATAGCAATATCATCCTGCTCGTTTTCTCCATATTTTTTACCTGCCATATCGGCAAGCGCTTTAATCATTGGCTGGAAAACATCAGTGTCATAGTTTGATGTTTTGCCTTGTATAGCCATACACAAACGCTCAAATCCCATTCCCGTATCGATAACTTTAGCAGGAAGAGAGTCAAGAGAACCGTCAGCCTTACGGTTGTACTGCATAAATACAAGATTCCATATCTCAATCACCTGAGGATGGCTTTCATTCACAAGAGAACGACCATCTACAGCAGCTCTTTCTTCTTCAGAACGAAGGTCGATATGTACTTCAGAGCAAGGACCGCAAGGACCTGTATCACCCATTTCCCAGAAATTGTCTTTTCTGTTACCATTTATAATGTGATCTGCAGGAAGAAATTTCTCCCAGTATCCGGCAGCCTCATTGTCTCGCTCAAGTCCTTCGGGAGCATATCCTTCAAATACTGTAGCGTAAAGTCTGTCAGGGCTAAGTTTGATAACATCAACAAGGTATTCCCATGCCCAGTCGATAGCTTCTTTCTTGAAATAATCACCAAACGACCAGTTCCCAAGCATCTCAAACATTGTGTGATGATACGTGTCAAGACCAACCTCTTCAAGGTCATTATGCTTTCCACTCACACGCAGACATTTCTGAGAGTCTGCCACACGCGGGTATTTAATAGGCGCGTTACCAAGAATAATATCTTTAAACTGGTTCATCCCTGCATTAGTAAACATCAATGTCGGGTCGTCTTTAATAACCATAGGTGCAGAAGGTACAATCTGGTGTCCTTTTGACGCAAAGAATTGTTTGTATGATTCTCTAATTTCTTTTGCGGTTAGCATATAAGTATATTTTGTTTTTATAAATTTTCAGTAAATGACGTACTGTTTTCACACTTGCTTTATTGGTTGCAGAGCATAGCGTAAAACTTAACTCATTATAATAAAGTGGAAAACAGTTTGCAAAAATAACTCAAAATATTATTTTTGTCGTAAATCGAAAGGGAAAATCTTAGATCGGAAGAGCGTCGTGTAGGGAAAGAGTGTACGTCCTGGTGTAG
>CAMTOT010000350.1 GCA_947074165.1 uncultured Bacteroidales bacterium | reverse complement strand
ACCGAGCTCTACACCAGGCCGTACACTCTTTCCCTCCACGACGCTCTTCCGATCTGGGCGATATTTTATAAAATATTCAATGAATTGTCTTTCCTGACTCCCTATTTTATTTTTTTTATGTTGCTGTTTACATTTAGTAAATTGTCACCTAAAGAGATAGGGTATAAGAAACTTCATTTTATACTTCTTTTTATTCAGTTGTCTTGTGCCGCTATCGCGTATCTGGCAATCAGGAAATATGACAATATATTAGCCCAGGGTGCTATGATATGTTTCCTTGCTCCTACAGCTACATCTGCTGCCGTAATAACGGGCATGCTAAACGGTAGCATCAGTTTTCTTACCAGTTTTACACTGATCAGCAACTTGGGGGTAGCTCTTATTGCGCCTGTTTTTTTTACTTTATGGGGAGATACGGGAACTGAGATTAACTTTATGCACTCATGCGCGACTATTTTTATTAAAGTGTTTCCTTTACTGATACTACCATTGTTATGCGCATGGTGTATAAGATACAGGTTGCCTAAACTACAAACCGTAATGCTTAAATACTCAAAGATGCCATTTTATTTATGGTCTTTGGCCCTGATTATAGTTACGGCACGCACTACCAACTCCGTTGTAAACTTGCCTAAAGAGCAATATGGTATAGCTATACTTCTTGCGTTGGCATCTCTTATCATATGTTGTTTCCAGTTTATAGTTGGCAAGACTCTCGGTTCTAAATTTGACAACAGGATAGCATCCGGTCAGTCGTTGGGTCAGAAAAATACTATACTTGCTATATGGATGTCACAGGTGTTTTTAAATCCTATTGCAGCGCTTGCCCCGTCTACATATATTTTCTGGCAAAACATTATTAACTCATATCAGTTGGTAAAGGTAAATAAGAGAGCAAAAAAAGAGCAGGTTTAGAAAAGCCCGCTCTATTATATTAATCTGTCTTATCTTGGCAGAATTATTCTTTCTCCGAGTTCTTTAGCCAGCAGTGTGCGTAACTCATTTTTCTCTTTAAGTTCATTCATCAAACCAAATACCCCGTTTATATCCTGAGATACGGATAGTTTTTTTATATTATCGTTTATCAATTTAATATCATATCTCAGTATAGCGTCTTTAAGCTCGAAAAGAGCACGTGGCACAAGTTCTGAAAGCCGCTCCTTTTCGCCTTCTATAGTTTGATACTTTGTGTGAATCTTGCTCAAAGTGTACTTTTCGGCAATCATATCAAGAGCGATTTTGCTAATACTTACGTCTGGTGTATTAATGAAAACAGCTGAACTTATGAAATTATCCTTGTTAGCTCCATCAACCGCCATTTCAAACATCTTTGAATATGTGGGATTGTTTAATTTAATCTCGTCGTTTTCAAGGTCGTTTTTTATATAATCAACTACGCGTAGGCTAACATTCTCATTAGTTTCCTCATCAACATATTCGAAAATAACACACTCCCCGAATTTCACAAGATAATAAATTACCGTATGTTCATACCGGTCGAATATCGTTAGTCTTACCTGTTCCGTAGATGTCTGTGCCGGAGCTATGCTTTCTGTCTGAGAGTTTATTGTTTTAGACTCTTCGGGTACAGCCGCGCGTGGCTGCGCATTACTCTTTTGCGACAACTCCTGTTCAATATTCTGATGCTTGTAGTTATTTATCTCTGCCAGCAAGACCTCTTCTGAGACTCCAAGCAGATCGCTTGTTTCCTTTACATACACCGAGCGTACTATATGATCAGGGATAATTGCTATACTCCTTACTATATCTGTAATCATTGATGCCCTTTTGATCGGATCATTAGAGCTTTCCTCGAGCAAAAGATTCGTCTTAAACCTTATAAGGTCGGTCTGATGCTTCTCTATATATGACAGAAAATCTGCAGCGCTCTGTTTGCGGGAGAATGAATCCGGGTCATCTCCGTCAGGCAAAAGCACTATTTTTACATTCAGACCCTCTTTAAGTATAAGGTCAATACCACGCAGAGAGGCTTTAATCCCTGCGGCATCTCCGTCATAAATGATTGTTACGTTTTGGGTAAATCTGAATATCATCCTGATTTGTCCAGGAGTAAGAGAAGTACCGGATGAAGCCACTACGTTTTCAATGCCTGCCTGATGCATCGCAAGCACATCAGTGTAACCCTCTACAAGGAAACACCGGTCTTGTTTTATAATTGATTTTTTAGCAAAGAATATACCGTAGAGCTCGTTACTTTTATGATAGATTTCCGATTCAGGCGAATTGACATATTTCGCCATTTTATCGTTCTTTTTAAGTATACGACCGCCGAACGCGATTATTTTACCGGATAGTGAGTGGACGGGAAACATCACCCTGCCCCTGTATCTGTCTTGCATAAACCCGTTCTGACCTTCCATACCCAGACCGGTTTTTATGACTATATCCTTTTTGTATCCATTTTTAAGTGCAGTCTGACAGAAATGATCTCTTTGCTCATAACTGTATCCTAACTGAAACTTCTTTATTATATCGTTTCGAAAGCCTCTTTCATGGAAATAGCTAAGTCCGATAGTTTGACCTTCGCCACTGTCAAAAAGATTTCTGGAGAACTGTTCCTGCGCGAAGCTGTTGAGAATAAACATGCTTTCCCGGGCTGTCTGAGCAGCTTTCTCTTCATCAGTTAGTTCTCTTTCTTCAATCTCGATATGATATTTGCGGGCAAGATATTTAAGAGCTTCAACAAAAGATATCTGTTCGTGCTCCATAATAAAATGTACGGCATTACCCCCCTTACCACAACTAAAACATTTGCATATATTTTTAGTAGCGGAAACGGAAAATGATGGGGTTTTCTCATTATGAAACGGACAAAGACCCGTATAGTTTGCCCCTCTTCGTTTCAGTGATACGAAGTCAGAGACCACATCTTCTATCTGTGCTGTATCAATAATGCGATCTACCGTTGCCTGATCTATCATCATACTTTTCTACTGTTTTATTTAGGCTGCGAATATACTCACTTTTTGCATCTGTTTTTTCTTGCAAAATCAAAAAAGCACTATAAGAATATTGATTAAAGTGTATATATGTTAAAAAACAAGATATTTTGTGAGAAATATTGGTATTCTTGTTGTATAACATAAATAAGTGCTTATATTTGCACTGTGTTTTTCATGGTATTAGATTTAAGGTTAAGAGAAGTGG
>CAMTOT010000349.1 GCA_947074165.1 uncultured Bacteroidales bacterium | reverse complement strand
ACAGCAGATTTACAGTCTGCCCCATTTGGCCACTCTGGTATTTGCCCTTATACCTGCTATAATGGAGATGTTAATCTATCACAGCGTGTGCAAAGATAACTCAAAAAGTCACTTGCGCAATACTATACGCGATATTCATATTGATATATTTTCTTTTTTATTTTACCTTTGCAGTAACGACAGTACATTAATATACTGAAATTCAACACTTATATTTCACTATAAATTATGAATAACTCTGCTAAAATATTTTCATTTTTTTTGCTCATGCTCATATCCGTATCTGTTTTCAGCCAGGAAAAAGAACGAATAGTTCTTATTTCGACTACTAAAGGAGACATGAAAGTGAAGCTTTATAACAATACACCGAGACATCGCGATTACTTTATAAATCTGATTGAGAAGGGTTATTTTGACGATACGCTTTTTGGCAGGGTTATACAGCAGTTTATCATTCAGGGCGGATCTCAGGATTCACGCGGAGTAAGACCGGGCACAAGAGTTGGCGACGGAGATAAAACGATGGAGATACCTCACGAGATACGAAGCGCCAATATTCCTAAAATGGGAGCACTTGCCTGTCCTCGTCGTGATGTTAAGAAAAATCCCGATAAGGATTCTGATATGTCTATGTTTTTTATAGTTGAAGGGCGTCCTTACCGTACAGGTGAACTTGATACACTTGAACTTGTAAAAAATGTACCTATAAAGAAGGAAGTAAGAAAGAAATTATATAACGCTTCGGTAAAAGCCGAACTTGACTCAATAAAAAGTGTGAATCCACGAGAATTCAACGCAAGAGTAAAGGAACTTAATCACCGCATAGACTCGGTCACCCGTGCTACTGCCGGCAGTCTTACATTTACACCCGATGAACGTGAAGCTTACACTACTGTGGGCGGGTCTCTTCACCTGAAAAATGAATATACCATATTCGGAGAAGTAATCGAGGGTCTTGACATTGTCAGTAAGATATGTAACCTGGAAACTGATATGAATAACAGGCCTCGTGAGGATGTTCTGATGAAAGTAAAAATGCTTAATTAAGTATCATAATCAAAAACGAATAGATACAAAAAATCCCGGAATTCTATAGTTCCGGGATTTTTTATATCTATTCGTTTTCACATATTATTTAGATACCATATTCTGAAATAATGCAGGTGCCTGTCCGTAAACAGGTAGTTTACCATCCCATTTCTCAATATACATCTGCTGAATAATAAGAGGTGTAAGCGTAGAAGCTTTCATATCATTCTCGTATTTCTCTGTTTCAGCTTTAATACGACGTATACGAGCGTCAGCCTCTGCCTGGCGCACCTTGTTTTCCGCCTGCATAGCCTCTTGGATTGTACGGTTCTTTGAGTCAATCGCATCTTTTAGCGACTGAGGAGGAATTATGTTAGATGTAAGCTGCTGATAAATGAAGCCCTCTTTACGAAGATTCTCTACAAGACGATTCTGAACCTCTTCCTCAAAAAGTCCGCGATTACTCATTAAAGAGTCTGAAGTAAAACTGTTTGCTGTCAGACGATAGCAGTCATAAATTACATTCTTAAGAAATCCGTTTTCCAGATCCTTCAGATTCTTTCTATACTGTCTGAATATCTGAGGCACCATCTCCTGATCCACATAGTAGCTAAGAGTCGGGTCTACCGTAAACTCAGAACCATCCTTAGCATTTACTCTGAACGGCTCATAATCTTTAACCTGCGTATAAATTGGAAATTCATGTATAGCAGTCAAAAGCGGCATATACAACACCCATCCTGTTACTTCTGTTATATCATCTACACCTTTATTATCACCAACAAGATTTACACGTATTCCTGTATGTCCTGCGTCTATTCTTTCCACTCTGGCAAAAAAGAACATTATAACGGATACCGGTACTAAAATTAGAATGGCAAGTACCAATGCCTTTATCAAACCTTTGTTTTGCATAACGTAATCACTGTTATTGTTGCTATTTATAGTTTCGTAATTATCAGCCATAAAGCATTATTATTTAAATTACATAAGGCGAAAATATGAAATAAAATTCATTTCAATAGCTATTTATAAAAAAATCGGAATATAACAGGTGTTAAGGCTGTAATATTCCGATTTAAATTTATTACGCTAAAAAGCTAATATTAATTGTTTTCAGGACGCAATTTACGTACTGTAGCGCCTGCCTGCCACATTTCGCTTTCACGAAGTTCTTTTAGTTCCTCTTCAAGTTTTTCGCGATAATCTTCTTTTGAGTTAAGATCGATTGAACGCTGAGCTTCATTTCCGCATGCAACCTCCGCGTATAGTTTTTCAAATACCGGTTTGCTCGCGTCTCTGAATGGTTTCCACCAGTCAAGAGCTCCACGCTGCGCTGTAGTAGAACAGTTTGCGTACATCCAGTCCATACCGTTTTCTGCAACAAGTGGCATAAGCGACTGAGTCAGCTCTTCTACTGTTTCATTAAACGCTTCACTTGGAGTGTGACCATTAGCGCGAAGTACTTCATACTGTGCAGCAAAAATACCCTGAATAGCACCCATCAATGTACCACGCTCACCTGTAAGGTCTGAATAAACCTCTTTGCGGAAATCTGTTTCAAACAAATAACCTGAACCAACGCCGATACCAAGAGCGATAACTCTGTCCATAGCGTGACCTGTAGCATCCTGGAATACAGCGAACGAAGAGTTAAGACCACGTCCCTGAAGGAACATACGACGTAGAGATGTACCTGAACCTTTAGGAGCTACAAGAATTACATCTACATCCGCAGGAGGGATAATACCTGTACGTTCTTTATATGTGATACCGAAACCGTGAGAGAAGCAAAGTGCTTTACCCGGTGTAAGGTGTTTTTTTACTGTAGGCCATACAGAGATCTGCGCTGCATCCGACAATAGATATAATATTGTTGTTCCTCTTTCACATGCTTCTTCGATTTCGAAAAGCGTTTCACCCGGAACCCATCCGTCTGCTATCGCTTTATCCCAAGTTTTAGAGTCTTTACGCTGACCAATGATTACGTTGAATCCATTGTCGCGAAGGTTTAAAGACTGACCTGGTCCCTGCACACCGTAACCGATTACTGCGATAACCTCATCTTTCATTATCTCTCTTGCTTTTTCCAATGGAAACTCTTCTCTGGTGCGAACGTTTTCTTCAACGCCGCCAAAATTCATAATAG
>CAMTOT010000348.1 GCA_947074165.1 uncultured Bacteroidales bacterium | reverse complement strand
GATATTGCACAAATTGTATCCTGATTAATCATACTCATTTACTGTTTTATATTCGCAAAGTTAATTAAAAGTAGTTTATAGTAATATTGTTTTTTGATAACTTTGTGGGCGAGAGGGTAGCGTACCTTCTCTTTTATCTTATTATAAATATAATACAATTTACATAAGCTATGGGTTTACAGCAAGACATTATGCTTGTACAGGCAGATTATAAAAAAGCTAAACGCTGCTCCGATTATCTCGCAAAACGAATTACACTTGAGGAAATTCAGATTGAAAGCGTGAAGAATGCTCTCGATGCAGCTCAGTACGTATATAAATTTAATATTCGAGTGGATGCTCTTATTACACAGATGTATGAGAGTTGCGAAAACCGATTTATGATTGACCGTGTTCGTCTTATGAAAATCACTAAAAAACTGTGATGAAAAAATATAATACCGTATTGACTATTGCCGGCAGCGATAGCAGTGGGGGAGCAGGAATTCAGGCTGATATTAAAACAATCTCGGCCTGTGGATGCTATGCGGCATCAGCTATAACTTCCGTCACTGTGCAGAATACCCTTGGCGTGCATGATGCCTTTGCAGTTCCGGTTTCGGTTGTTGCATCTCAAATAGATGCTGTTCTGAGTGATATAGGAGCAGATGCCGTCAAGATAGGGATGCTTACCTGTGCTGATACGCTCTGTGCCGTAGCAGAATCACTAAATAAATACAATATAGAAAATACTGTGCTTGATACTGTATTTATATCATCCTCCGGACGCCATCTTTTGCAGCCACAGGCTGTAGAGGTAATGCGTACAAGATTATTTCCTCTTTGCCGTCTTATAACTCCTAATATACCAGAGGCCCGGACTATCCTTAAAACAGAAATACTTTCT
Source organism: uncultured Bacteroidales bacterium (assembly GCA_947074165.1). Classification (GTDB taxonomy): domain Bacteria; phylum Bacteroidota; class Bacteroidia; order Bacteroidales; family JAUNSR01; genus JAUNSR01. The sequence goes on along the minus strand of CAMTOT010000348.1, from coordinate 2,308 downwards.
GTTGATGACATGAAAACTGCGGCACGCGATATCTCATTATTAGCTTCTCTTCACCGCCCGGTATCTGTTTTGCTTAAAGGTGGACATTGTGACGGAGATGTACTTACGGATGTTTTATATAATGCAGAGAATGGTAAATTCTCCTTGTATGAAGCGCAGAAAATAGAATCAGACAATACACATGGGACCGGTTGTACGCTCTCTTCCGCTATAGCCTCATACATTGCCAGGGGGCTCACTCTTGAAGAATCCGTTTGTATGGGCAAACAATTTGTGGACAATGCTATACGTGCCGGTGCGGATTATAAGATCGGTTCCGGTACAGGTCCTCTTAATCATATCTTCGCAATAAACGATACAATATAATACCTTTAATAAGGATTAATTAAGATCTTAAAAGAGCTTCCAATATCAGGAGGCTTTTTTTATGGAAAAAATTACTATCTTTGCACTCTTAAAATCGGGACTTTAACTTTAATCTGTTAATTGGTTAATCTGTTCTTCCCATTCTTGGATGATTAACCTCCCATACTTCCTATCGAAAATAATTAATATACTATTATAAATGATTACAGTAAATAATTTAGGTGTACAGTTTGGTAAAAGAGTGCTTTTTCAGGATGTAAATCTTAAATTCACTCCGGGCAACTGTTACGGAATCATTGGTGCCAATGGTGCCGGTAAATCAACTCTGCTTCGTGTGCTGAGCGGTCGTCTTGATGCAAATCAGGGTACTGTGACTCTGGCTCCGGGTGAGCGTCTTTCAGTGCTTGATCAGGACCACTTCGCTTATGACCAATATACAGTTATCGATACTGTGCTTAGAGGTCACACTGTCCTTTATGATATAATGACAGAGAAAAACGCTCTTTACGAGAAAGCGGAATTTACAGATGAAGACGGTATACGTGCTTCTGAGCTTGAGGAGAAATTCGCTGAGCTTGAAGGATGGAATGCAGAGTCTGACGCTGCTATGCTATTGAGCGGTCTTGGTATCAAAGAAAATATCCATTATACCCTTATGGGTGATCTTTCTGGTAACGAGAAAGTGCGTGTGCTTCTTGCTAAAGCGCTTTTTGGTAAACCGGATAATCTTCTTCTTGATGAGCCAACCAATGACCTTGACCTTGAAACTGTGTCTTGGCTTGAAAACTATCTTGCGAATTTTGAAAATACGGTACTTGTGGTTTCTCACGACCGTCACTTCCTTGACTCTGTATGTACTCACACAGTAGATATTGACTTCAACAAAGTTCAGTTATTCTCTGGTAACTATAGCTTCTGGTATGAGTCATCACAGCTTGCGCTTCGTCAGCAGCAGATGCAAAATAAGAAAGCGGAAGAGAAGAAGAAAGAGCTTCAGGAGTTTATCGCGCGTTTCTCTGCCAATGTTGCTAAGTCTAAACAGACCACTTCTCGTAAGAAAATGCTTGAAAAGCTTAATATCGAAGAGATTAAACCATCTTCTCGTCGCTATCCCGGAATTATCTTTACTCCAAGCCGCGAGACAGGTAATAAGATTCTTGAAGTTCACGGTTTGTCTAAAGCTATCGAAGGAGTTACCCTTTTCGACGACGTAAACTTCCAGATAGAGAAAGATGATAAGGTGATCTTCCTTTCTAAAGATCCGCGTGCTATGACGGCCCTTTTCGAGATTATAAATGGGGTTGACGCAGACCATAAAGGTACTTACGAGTGGGGACAGACTATCACTACGGCTTATCTGCCTCTTGATAACTCTGAATTCTTCGCTACTGACTATAACTTGATTGACTGGTTGAGCCAGTACTCTGATGATACTTCTGATATTTATATCAAAGGTTTCCTTGGTCGTATGCTTTTCAATGGAGAGGAGCTTCTTAAGAAAGCTTCTGTTCTTTCAGGTGGTGAGAAAATGCGTTGTATGATATCTCGTATGATGATGAAGGATGCTAATACGCTTATTCTTGACTCTCCAACCAACCACCTTGACCTTGAGTCGATTCAGGCTTTCAATAATAACCTGAAGACTTTTAAAGGAAATATACTAATGTCATCTCATGACCACGAGTTTATTCAGACTGTTTGTAACCGTGTTATTGAGCTTACACCAAGCGGTATTATTGACAAACGTATGGATTATGATGATTATATTACTGACGATAAAGTAGCCGCTCTTCGTGAGAAGATGTATGCTAAGTAATTGTTACTAAAAGAAATATCTAAATAAAAAAGGGATTGTCTAACAAGTTTAGTCAGTCTCTTTTTTTATGCAAAAAAATGGATGATCCGAGCCTTTTCAAAAATCTCTCAACCAATACTATATATG
>CAMTOT010000347.1 GCA_947074165.1 uncultured Bacteroidales bacterium | reverse complement strand
GTGAATCCACTGGTGTTTGAGACCAGCGCGTCTACCGATTCCGCCATCTGGGCATAGCTCGGCATGAAGCTCTAAGAGGTTTCTCTCTCATTTCACGTTGCAAAAGTACTCAAATAAGTTTATCCACAAAACATTTAACGATATTTTTTTCAAAAAAAGTAATTCACAACAGCTACAAATCCATTTTCTTGTTATATTCGCTATCGGATTATAATGTAAATCACAGTGCTGATTTTTTTATTTCAGATAACTTATTTTGACTTAAAAAGGTGTTACATAGCATAATAAAGTGATTACAAAGACGCATAATAATTCAGTATACCTTTTTACACACACAACAAATGACAACAGTAGGATGAAGAATAATTTTTGCGTTATAATGGCGGGAGGCATAGGAAGCAGGTTCTGGCCTATCAGTACGACAGAAAGGCCAAAGCAATTTCTTGACTTTTTCGGTACAGGCAAATCGCTGCTTCAAATTACTTATGAAAGATTTAGCGGAATAATTCCTAAAGAAAATATTTTTGTTCTTACTAATGAGAGCTACGCGAGTATTGTGCACGAGCAGTTGCCACACCTGAAGAAAAGCCGTATTTTGCTTGAACCTCAGCGACGCAACACGGCTCCATGTATCGCCTGGGCTTCTTATCATATAAAGGCTATAAATCCGCAAGCTAATATTATCGTTACTCCGTGTGACCATCTTATTACTAATGAACCGGAATTTAAGTCGGCTATACTTGAGGGGTTAGAGTTTGTGAAGAACGAACCTATGATGCTAACTCTGGGTATCGAGCCAAACAGACCGGAAACCGGGTATGGATACATCCAGATTGACGATCCGGAACATACAGGAATTAATAAGGTGAAAACTTTTACTGAGAAACCGAATATTGATCTTGCTAAAATTTTTGTGGATAGCGGTGAGTTTCTGTGGAACTCGGGGATTTTCTTGTGGAATGTAAATACGATTATTGACGCGCTCAATGAGTATCTGCCTGAGATATCTACAAGATTTGACCTTGGCATGCTTTATTTTAATACTCCTATGGAGCAGGATTTTATTGACAAGTATTTTCCTGCCTGCCCAAATATCTCTATTGATTTCGGACTTATGGAGAAAGCTTCTAATGTTTGTGTGCTTGCCGCCAACTTCGGATGGGCGGATTTGGGTACCTGGGGCTCTCTTTATGACATATCGCCTAAGGATGAGCATCAGAATGTAGCTCTTAAGTGTAAACTGCTTAGCTATGAGTCGGGAGATAATATCATCTCTCTTTCCCCTAATCAGCTTGCGGTGATACAGGGTCTTGAGGATTATATAGTGGTACAGGAGAATAATGTATTGATGATATGTAAAAAATCGGAGGAGCAACGCATACGCCAGTTTGTGACTGACGCAAAGGTGGAGTTTGGCGATGAGTTTATCTGATTAACGCTTTATAATGGCTAAAATAAAGGCCGTAATCGTATTTATAGCTGCGATTACGGCCTTTATTATATTATTTATTGAGGTTTAATGCCCTCACGGGGTAGATTGAAGCGAAGAGCCCTAAAAGCAATACAGCGACAACGACCCATATACAGTCTGTAAGAATTAGTTCTACGGGATATGCATCAACAATGAATGTGCCCCCTCCTGTACCTAATTTAAGCATTCCGAAGGTCTCCTGCAACCAACACAACCCTGCTCCGACTATTATGCCTATCACGGCTCCGATGCCTGATATAAGCCATCCTTCTATAAAAAATATTTGTCTGATCAGGGCATTATCCGCTCCCATATTACGAAGTGTTGCTATATCGTCTTTTTTATCTATTATGATCATAGACAGTGAGCCAATCACGTTGAACGTGGCAATCATAAGTATAAATACAAGTATTAGGAATGTTATCCACTTCTCAATCTTCATTATGCGAAGAGTCTCAGACTGCTGTTCAAGACGGTTTTTGACACTATAGCCATCACCCAGATGCTCTTTAATGCGTCTCTGCACTTTACTAAGGTCTGATTTATCTTTTAAACGAAGCTCTATAGAGCTGACGGCATTTTCATCGCCATATAGCTGCCTTACAAACTCTATAGGGGCAACGGCCAGCATATCGTCATATTTAGCCTGATTGACTGAGAAAACACTCGATACGAACAAACGCCCTTCGCGGAAGGCGCCCTTCATATTTGTAATATTGACTTTCCCTTCACGACGGGGCATATATATCGCTACAGGGGTAATAAACCCGGCATTCACGCCAAGCTGCGAGGCTACACCAACTCCAAGCGTAGCGTAATCTACTACAGAATCGTTAAGCAGGAAGTTACCGTGAATGATAATGCTGTCTATTGAAGCAAGCGATTCAAAATTTGACGATACGCCTTTCATCATAACCGGCAGCTGTCGGTCTTTATATTTTGCAAGAGCATTTTCTTCAAGCACCTCAGAGAAAACTTCTATCTCAGGCCATGTTTTTATATCCTGTACGAGCGGATCTGTCACATCAAAACTTTTACCTTTCACCAACTCAATCTTTATTTCAGGATCGAAAGCGGAAAATAGTTGTGATATAAGACTTTGAAATCCGTTGAAAACAGACAAAGCACATATCAGCGCAGTCGTGATAACGGCGACTCCGCAAAATGATACAAGTGTTATTATATTGATAGCATTGTGTGACTTCTTTGATATAAGATAACGCTTTGCAAATTTGAATGCTAAATTCATATCTGTAGTAATAAAAAAGCGCGATTTACAACAGATCCGATTAAGGGATATGTAATAAATCGCGCTTTATAAATATTGGTAATTATTTTAATAACTGATCTATCTTTTCGATATAATCAAGTGAATCATCAATATAAAAAGCAAGTTCAGGCATCTTACGAAGCTGGAATCTAACTTTTTGTGCAACTTCGTGACGAAGTGATTTTGAATTATTCTCGATATTCTTAAGCAGCTCGGCAGATTTCTCCGACGGGAATATACTAAGATATACCTTTGCAAGACTAAGATCCGGCGTAACACGAACGGCACTTACCGATATAAGCACACCGTGCATCTTACTTGTCTCATTACGAAAAGCCTCACTGATCTCTTTCTGTAGCAGACGGCCTATTTTACTTTGTCTGGTTGTTTCCATTTATTTTTTTCTAATAAGGGTCATACCGTCTCTCAACGGCAAAATAACTTTTTCAACACG
>CAMTOT010000346.1 GCA_947074165.1 uncultured Bacteroidales bacterium | reverse complement strand
GATAATGAGCGGTGACTGGAGTTCAGACGTGTGCTCTTCCGATCTTTTCTCAGATGAAGCGGTACAGGCAGATTTCCTGTTTTCTCAACAAGTGCCAAAGCATCATTTATAGCCATATAAGCAGAATTACTCTTGGCTGAGGTTGCCAAATATATTGTTGTCTGTGCAAGTATTATGCGACTTTCCGGCCACCCTACTTTCATAACGGCATCAAACGTGGCATTCGCTAAAAGCAGGGCATTGGGATTTGCAAGTCCGATATCCTCCGAAGCTGAAATCATTAATCTACGGGCAATAAACGCCGGATCCTCACCCCCTGCCACCATCCTTGCCAGATAATATATCGCTGCATCAGGATCACTTCCTCTTATAGACTTTATGAAAGCCGAAATAAGATCATAATGCATCTCCCCACCTTTATCATAAGCCATAGGGTTTTCCTGCAACCTATCTCTCACAAGCTGATCTGTTATAACAAGATTCTCATTCTCCTGAGTAGATCCGAGTAGTAAATCAAGTATATTAAGCAGTTTTCTTGCGTCACCACCGGCATATCTGAATAAGGCTTCTGTTTGCTCTGCTTTAGTATTTCTTTCTCTCAAAAGAGCATCCTTTGATATAGCCCGGTCAAGGAGCATCTGCAAATCGCCCTCTTCCAAAGATTTTAATGTATATACCTGGCATCTTGACAAAAGAGGTCTTATCACCTCAAATGAAGGATTCTCAGTAGTGGCCCCTATAAGTGTGACAGTACCATTTTCCACCGCGCCAAGTAATGAATCTTGCTGCGACTTACTAAACCTATGTATTTCATCAATAAATAAAATCGGACTACGCTGTTCAAACATGCGATTGCGACGTGCATTTTCTATCACCTCCCTCACATCTTTCACTCCAGACTGTATAGCACTAAGAGTAAAAAAAGGCCTGTCGAGTGTATTTGATATTATACGCGCTAAAGTTGTTTTACCGACCCCGGGAGGTCCCCATAATATAAATGAAGATACATTTCCGGAATCAATCATCTTGCGCAAAACGGCACCAGGTCCCACAAGATGTCTTTGACCTATATAATCATCTAAACTCTTCGGACGTAATCGTTCTGCTAACGGCTGAGACATCTTATTATCTTTATTAGTTATATTTATACATAAAAATGTATGTTTACCATACTTATATTCAAATATACTACATAAATAAATGCAGTTTTGTTTTTCAACAATCGATTTTTTCAGTTCCTACTTAAAATTATACTAACTATTATGTTTTCGTATTCTTAAAAATGATCGAGTTTGATATTATGCCTTTATTTTCAAATTTATTAAAACAACCTACACAATTATGTTAAATGTGCATTATAAATTAAACCTTATTCTCCGACAAAAGTCTTAATAACAGAAAAACGATAAAACTGCTGGCCACAGAAAAAATTCTACAACTACAAAAAAATTAATACTAAATTAAATTATACGATTATGAAATTTAAAATTTTTGCTTCAGCTATTCTTCTATCGATAACGCTTTCTGTATCTGCACAGGAAAGAACAGAGAAAGGAAACAGAGAAAACCGTCAACAGCCATCCGAACAAACAATTAAAGAGCTTGGTCTTTCTGACAAGCAGGTGACTGAATGGAAGGAGATACAAGAAAAAAACCGCAAAAACATGCAAGAGCAGCGACAGAACAATAAAGAAGCTGACAAAACGATAAACGAAGAGAGACGCAAAAAGATGGATGAAATGCGTAAATCACACAGAGAGGATATACAAAAGATTCTTACAAAAGATCAATATGTAAAATATCTGGAGATGGAAAAAGACAAAGCTGACAAAGGAGCTAAAAAAGGAAAAAAATCAAGAAAATAACATATAAAGAATTCCGGATTACTTCATTATAATTAAAGGTAATCCGGAATTCTTTTTTCGAATGTAAATTAGTAAATGATAAATATTAAATAGAATATTTTTTAACTTTATTCCTATACTCTAAATCAATCTGTATATTTGCACAAATTTTTAAAATTAATATTTATGTCTTTTGCGGATTTAGATCTTTCACGAATACAGTTTATTTTGTTTATATCTCTATTGGTATTTATACTAATACAGGTCATTTTATACCTTAGCATATATCTCAAACCGCTTTTTAATGTATCTGCAGAAAAGAAAAAACAGATTAAATACAGTGACGAAAAGCCTGGTGTATCAATTATTGTATATGCATGTAATGATTCAGAACATTTATCAAAGAACCTACCTGTAATACTTACACAGGATTACCCTGAATTTGAGGTAATAGTAGTAAATGATGGTTCTTCGGAAGAGAGCGAGGATGTACTATCTGCCTATGAGAACAATTATGACAACCTATACCACACATACCTGGCTGAGGGTGCACGTAATTTGAGCAGAAAGAAACTATCACTTACTCTTGGCATAAAAGCAGCGAAACATGATATACTGATTCTCACAAATGCCAATTGCACACCGAATACTAATAAATGGATATCTAACATGGTACGCAATTTTACAGAGAAAACAGAAGTAGTGTTAGGAAACACCCTTTTTAAAACAAAGAAATCTGAACGCTTTATAGCTTTCGATATCCTACTCAGAACACTACGTATATTCGGATATACATTGTCCGTATCTCCATTCATCGGAGACGGATCGAATCTGGCATATCGAAAAGAACTTTTTTTCAGACACAAAGGATATGCGAAATTCATACATCTGCATCCTGGAGACGACCATTTGTTTGTAAATCAGGTTTGCAAAAATGCCAATACCAGAGTTGAGCTTTCTCATGAATCAATGGTTACGGCGTCTTATGATAATACAAGACAGGGATGGAATCAGCTTAAACGCGATACAGTCTTCAACTCTAAATTCTACAACAGTGCTTCTAAATATATATTCGGACTTGATAGTTTCACAAGAAATCTTATCCCGCTTATAGCTGTGGCTACATTGGCATTATTTAATTACAATATGATTTATGCTATATCAGCAGTATCGATAACACTGGTATACTGGGTTCTTTTGGGAATATTTTTCTATTTCGCCGGCAAACAGCTAAACTCCAGAAGATTTATATTCCTCGTGCCTATATTTAGCTATTTTTCCGCAGCTTCAAATTTCATTTTCAGAGCAAGCAATTTCTTCCGTGGCAAAAGAAATTACACATGGCATTCATGATAAAGTAAAAAGAGCGCTTTCAGACATAATTCTG
>CAMTOT010000345.1 GCA_947074165.1 uncultured Bacteroidales bacterium | reverse complement strand
GAGATAATGAGCGGTGACTGGAGTTCAGACGTGTGCTCTTCCGATCTAGCCTTTAAATCTGTGGCTGAACGCTTCAACATGAAAAAGCTTCACGTCAACAGCCACCTATATTGTTGCGAGAATCTTGAGTATGACTTTCCGGGCAGGAAATTTGAGGTGCTTGATGTTATAGATTTCTCATCAAAAACAATTAAATCAATTAAAAAAGAGATTCCAAAGGCAAATATAACGGTAAGAAATTTCCCTTTGACTGTAGATGAGTTAAGAAAGAAAACCGGAATAAAAGAAGGTGGAGATATTTATATATTCGCTACTATATGCGGAGATAAAAAACTACTTCTTATAAGCCGTAAAGCGATTTAAAATATAACTTTGTATCTCTTAATTTTTTTTGAAAGAAAGATTAATTTTTTACGCTTACTACATTATGAATTTTCACGAAACGACTCAATTCCTATACAGTCAGGTTCCGGTTTTTCAACACTCGGGTGCTAACGCATATAAACCAGGGCTGTATAATACTAACAAACTTGATAAATATTTTAATCATCCCCATACCAATTATAAAACTATACATGTAGGAGGCACAAACGGTAAAGGTTCGTGCTCTCACACGCTGGCGGCTATTCTTCAGCAAGCCGGATATAAAGTCGGATTATATACCTCACCACATCTTGTAGACTTTCGCGAACGTATAAGAGTAAATGGAGAAATGATCACGGAACAATATGTAGTTGATTTTGTCGCAAATCATTTCGACAATGTAAAACATATTATGCCCTCATTCTTTGAGCTTACCATGATGATGGCTTTTTGCTACTTTCGTGAGCAGAATATTGATATCGCAATAATTGAGGTAGGTCTTGGAGGCAGACTTGACAGTACCAATGTTATTTCTCCAGAACTATCTATTATAACTAATATCAGCTATGACCATGTGCAGTTTCTTGGTGATACTCTTGATAAAATTGCTTATGAAAAAGCCGGCATAATAAAGAGAGGTATCCCATGTGTAGTTGGGGAAACTAACGATGAAACTAGAACTGTCTTTATTGAAGCTGCTTCCAATATTAACGCTCCGTTGTATTTGGCACAAGAGAGCAACATTATTAACTCTGCATCACAGGAAGAGGACGGATTCTGGCACGTTAATACAAATGAATACCCATCTTTACCTTGCGAACTGGGTGGAGACTGCCAGATATACAATATTCGCACTATTCTTACTTCAATCCCACTCTTGATTAAGAGAGGCTTTAATATACCGGATCAAGCCGTTTATTCTGGATTCCGAAATGTTTGCGAACTAACAGGTCTGCAAGGCAGATGGCAAAAGATTAATAACAGCCCTATTGCGTATTGTGATACAGGACATAATATTGGAGGTATAACTTACATAGTCAATCAACTAAAAAGACAGAAATACGACACATTACGTATAGTAATAGGAATGGTAAATGATAAAGACATTAATAAAGTACTCTCAGTACTTCCAAAAGATGCAGTATATTACTTTACAAAAGCTTCTGTATCTCGTGCACTTGACGAAAACGAGTTTATGATAAGAGCCAATGAGTATAATCTACACGGTAAAAGTTATGCCACTGTAACCGAGGCTTACAATCAGGCTATGACCGAAGCTGATAAAACCGATTTTATATTTGTCGGGGGCAGCAACTTCATTGTAGCTGACCTGCTTTCTGATAAACTTCACTGATTAAAAATACTTTCTTAAATCTGATTTCACTTACGTGAAATCAGATTTTTAGTTATTTCGTTATAAATTAGGATTTATAGAATTCCACTCAGCAATATGAGGCAATATTCCCATGTCAATCACTTCATTGCGTAGCTTACAAAGGTGCAGATAACTATTTTCAAGAGCCTTATCTTCCTCTCTATTACCGTCAGGTATGATATAATGTACCCCACTTTTATCAATATTCGTTTCCATTGCCATCATAATATGATCAAACTTCCCGTTAGAGACATAAACACCTGAAGGCCAGGTAAAAGGTTTGCCACCCATAGCCGCTCGCATCATCTCTACAGACAGATACGAAGGACTCTGGAAAGAAGAGCGTCCACGCAGATCAATTATAAGTTTTCCACCCTGTACTACCCTGTTTCTTATAGCTTCCCAATCGGATAACGGCAGTTTTTCTGTAGCGAGAAGATCAGTCAGCGCAATGCCGTTAATCTTAGTTGTGGAAACAAAAACAGCCATCTGCTCTCCATGACCACCATAAGTACGGCAGTTCTCAATCTCCGATGCCGGTACTTTAAAATATTTAACAAGTTCTGATTGAAGTCTTGTACTGTCAAGACCGGCAAGTGTTGATACCTGATTAGGTTTCAGACCGGAATATACAAGTGTAATAAGTCCGGTTATGTCAGCTGGATTGAATATCACAACGACATGCTTTACCTCCGGACAATACCGTTTTATATCTTTTCCAAACTGAGCTGCTATTTCAGCATTACCTTTAAGTAAGTCTTCACGTGTCATACCTGCTTTTCTTGCAGCACCTCCGGAATTAAGAATATATGATGCTCCATTCAAAGCCTCCTCAATATCTGAAGTAAATGTTATGTTGGCTCCTTCAAACGCGCAGTGATATAACTCCTCGGCTACACCTTCCAATCCGGGTAAATATGTATCATACAGACAAATGTTCGGTGTTAGTTTCATCATAAGAGCAGTTTGGGCCATATTAGAACCAATCATACCTGCGGCTCCTATAATCGTTAGTTTGTCTTTAGAAAGATAATTCATAGCAGAATTTTTAATTGTTATAAATAGCTGTATATATCTATATAAAACGTATTTAAGTGTTGTTTGTTTAAAAGAAGAATACTAATTAACTGATAAATAGCATATAATATCTATCTATATGCCTTTTGTTGGTATATCTTTTTATCAATGCTGACAGCTGTTATAAAACTGATGATACATATTGTATTTAATTTATACGAGAGTGCAATAATTAAGCCTTTACTGCATATTCAGGATAGTATTTTTCTTTGTTTATGAGTTTATAAACAGAATAAACTATTTATGTATTGTGTATATTTATCAAAAAATTTAACAATTAAATATAATTAGTATATTTGTGTTTAATTAAGGTACTGAGCTGTACAGTTACAGCTATTTATTAATATAAGAACACCAACCTTATTTCATTGTGTAATTAAATTCCATATGAAAAGATTAATATCTATAATTATAATGACTTCATACATC
>CAMTOT010000344.1 GCA_947074165.1 uncultured Bacteroidales bacterium | reverse complement strand
ATCTACACCAGGACGTACACTCTTTCCCTACACGACGCTCTTCCGATCTACACAACCTGAAGAACGACTTTATTTTTTAATACCAAAACAAATGAAAAACACGAGGTATTTTTTACATTTATGTTCAGCTAATTAAATAGCTGATAACAAAATATAAAGAGGGCGGCCCGCGAGGGTGCGCCTTTTTTGTGTTTTAACACATAAGATTACTCCGGGCCAATCATATCCATAGATATTGCATATCAAAAACCATAAACGTAGATTCCCCAACTAATACTATATAAGCAACGCCCGTTGCCGATATCGGCAACGGGCGTTCCCCTCTTCGGCAACGGCGGATTCCAAAGTCGGAATCAACGGTTGCCGATACAGGTATCGTGCAATTCCTATATGCTTTTCGTTAGGGAATTATGATATATGGTCCCACCGTAAAGATTAAGCTAAATAAAATGGCAAAACATAAAACTAAATGAGCAAAAAAAGGCTGATCACGCCTGACCAGCCTAAAAAGCTTACTTTTTTATGAGTTGTATCGAAAAGGACCTTTTATTATTTAGCGTTTCCTGCGCCAAATACTGCTGAAGGAGCAGGTGTTTTGTAGTCTGATCCGTTTACACTAAATCCTGTAGATGTAAAATAACCGTTCCATGCACCAGAAAAATCACTTCTCGCGCCTGTCAAAACAGGAGAACCGCTTTGTACAGAGAAATCCCAGCTATTGTCATACTCGTAAGTATCAAGTGCTACTGTATTCAAACCGAATGAAACAAATTTAGGATCTGTATTCACATCGCCTGCAGAAGCAGCTACTACAGAATGTTCATCTACGATTGTCGTTCCGTTTTTACCTTCATGCCAGTAATTTTTATTTGATGAAGTATAACCCGCGTACGCAGTAAGTGTAGTAGGATTATCTTGTGTAAATGGACTTTCCTGAGAACCTGAACAATAAAAATTATAATCTACGATTGAGTTCTGATCAGCTCCGCCTGACGTTGATGGACTGTCCCAAGATGGAGTCATAGCCATAAACTTACAGTTCACGTGAAGATTGTTGAAAATTGAGGCAAGGGCGTTTTTCTCAAGATATACGCCACCGCCTTTTACACCGTCACGTCTCCAACCTGAATTTACAATTGTATTGTTGTAAGCTCTTACAAGTACCTGCTGACGCTCAGGAGATTCGCCGGAAGAAGATATCTTAAATCCGTTAGTGTTAGGAGAGAACATAACATTATACGCAGCATCGACTTTACAACCCGCTTTAACGTTGATAGCCTCGCCTCCTGTTTCGCCGTTGCCGGCAAATATATTATTAGTTATTATAACCTGTCCGCCCATAAGATAAACAGCGTCTGAACGGCCATATCTAAGAGTTGAATTTGTGATTACATACTTACCGTTCACATTGTTTGTTGTGATATGCGGAGTCTGGTCACCACCTGCCGTGTAGATGCCGGCAAGTACTGAAGGAGAGTCTGCCACACAGTCTGCTCCGGTATATTCGATAATAACATTCTCAAAAAGCATCTCTTCACAGTCTGCAGTAGCTATAATACCACCCCAAAGACCAGCAAAAATATTCTCTTTTGTACGTTTACCCGGTGCAACCGAGAAAAGAATAGTATTATCGCTTGTACCTTTACAGTAAAGATTGCCATATACCATAAATTCTATACCGGTATGAGAAGCTCCCACGCCGTTATCATCAAAGATTACGTTGCAACCTTCTTCAATAACAAGAGTTTTCCCTTTAGCTACAGTGATATGACCTGAAATATTAACTGTTGTATTTCGCGCCCATACACCTTCTACCTCTCCGCTCACATTATTAAGTGATTCCCTTGAAACTGTAACATCGCAAGAAGCTTTAAGAGAATAGAAAGCTACAGAGCGAGCTGTAATAACTGTATTTCCCGGTGCAACCGCCTCAACAAGGCCTTTATCGTTGACCGTAGCTACTGAAGGATCGGAAGAAACCCATGTCACTCTTTTATCGTCGGCATTATCCGGATAAAAAGTCAGTGTTAGTGTCTCGCTTGTTTCAGGTTTAAGAGTAACAGATGTTTTAGACATAGTAATTCCGGCAAGTTCTGTTGCAAGATCGTCATTACTACAGCTTGTCAGTATAGCAACAACAGCTATCAATGACATAAAGATTTTTCTCTTCATCTTTCTTTGTTTAGTTAGAATTTATATTTTATTCCAAGATTTATATTTTGACTATAACGCTCTTTGCGCTCTACAATTCCTTTTTTGTACATCTCTATAGACGGGTCACGTTTCTCATTCTGAGAGTTTACAGTGACATATTGAATCATAGGAGAGTTTAACAGATTTGAAGCTTTGGCGAAGATTGTAACGCCATTTTTAAATCTTTTCTCTACAGAAGCGTCCATCTGAACAAACCCAGCCTGCCATGTATCGTCGTTAAGCCATTGCGATACAATCACAAGTCGCGGCCCTGTATACGAGAATGACACTTGCGCGTCCCATCCTCGTTTGGTATCATTAAATAGCGCCGATACGTTTACCACATGTCCTGCCTGACCATACAAAGGTCTTGACTGATCAACATATTCTACAACTGTATTTGTTTCCGCATTTACATCCGGATTGGGAATAAGATTTTTCTTAGTTGTTGTTATATCAGAACATGTAAATGTATAATTGGCTTTTACACCGAACTTATTAAAGTACTTTATAAAATCAACTTCAAGTCCATAGTTTCTGGCACGACCATAATTGACCGGCATATAATAAGTATCCTGTCCAAATCCCGGTACAAATCCGTATTCTATAGGGTTTTTTATATCCTTATAAAATACACCGGCCATAAACTGCTCTGAAGGGCGTGGATAGTATTCATATCTTAAATCGAAGTTATGAGCTACCGTATGTTTTAAATCAGGGTTGCCTCGTTCTTTGAAATCTTCATTTATAATATTGTAAGGTACAATCTCAAAGAAGCTTGGTCTGTTGATCGCTTCATAATATGATAGTCTGATATTCGCGTCTTTATGTACATTATATTTCAGATGCACGCTCGGCAAGATATCATAGTATGTCTGATTATCATTATTTTTAGCCCCTTCTGTAGTATATTTCAGTGTGTATCCCTGATTGGTATGCTCTACTCTCGCTCCGGCTATCACCTGAAGGTCACGATAGCTGTATTTAGCAGACACATATCCTGCCGATATCCTTTCGGTTGCATCATAATTAAGAGGATCACTTATATTACCATACT
>CAMTOT010000343.1 GCA_947074165.1 uncultured Bacteroidales bacterium | reverse complement strand
AGAGGGTAGCTGCCCTTGAAGGGGGAGTAGCCGCACTTGCCGTAGCCAGCGGAGCCGCAGCTATAGCTTACACTTTTCAGAATATAACAAAAGCCGGCGATCATATAGTTTCTGCTAAAACAATATACGGAGGTTCTTACAATCTTCTTGCCCATACTTTACCAGCGTCGGGAGTAACAACTACATTCGTAGATCCTTCTGATCTTGATAATTTTGAAAAAGCAATACAACAAAACACCAAGCTTATTTTTATTGAGACATTCGGCAATCCTAACTGCAACATAATCGATATAGAAAAAGTAGCCGATATAGCTCACCGTCATAATATTCCACTTGTCGTTGACAATACCTTTGGAACTCCGTATTTGATCCGTCCTATAGAAAAGGGTGCCGATATAGTCGTACATTCCGCAACAAAATTTATAGGAGGTCACGGCACGTCTCTTGGTGGAGTAATCGTAGACGGAGGAAACTTTGACTGGGCTGCCTCAGGTAAATTCCCTCAACTTACTACACCCGAAGCTTGCTATCATGGAGCTATATTCACTCAGGCAGCAGGCAGAGCAGCTTTTGTGACACGCATACGTGCCGTGCTGCTAAGAGATACAGGTGCTTGTATTAGTCCGTTTAATGCATTTCAATTACTGCAGGGACTTGAGACTCTTTCACTGAGAGTGGAAAGACATGTTTATAACGCGCTCAAGGTTGTTGATTATCTTGACAAACACCCAAAAGTAAAAAAGGTAAATCACCCTGCTCTTGCCGCACATGCAGACAATGATATTTACAAAAAATATTTTCCACAGGGAGCCGGCTCAATATTTACATTCGAGATTGACGGTGGCATAGAAGAGTCGCGCAAGTTTATAAACAATCTTGATATATTCTCTCTTCTTGCCAATGTAGCCGATGTTAAGTCGCTTGTCATTCATCCGGCATCTACAACTCACTCGCAGCTTAATGAGCAGGAGCTTGCCGAACAGGGCATTACAGATTCAACTATACGTCTTAGTATCGGTATCGAGCATGTCGACGATCTTATAGGTGCACTTGATAAAGCCTTTGAAGCTATCTAAGCAATATTTGTTTTATTTTTGCGTTAAATACTTGATTAAAGCGCAAAAAAACAGACACTCTTGAAGAATAGTTTATTTATATATATATTGTTAATGTCGCTTACCGCGTTGTTTGGTTGTCGTACAGCCAAACTATCTACGGCGGAAGCTCAGTTTGACCGTGGCGAATATTTTGCCGCGGCAAACACGTATCGTAAAGTTTACAATAAAACATCAGCATCAAAAGAAAAGGAGCTGCGTGGGCGAATTGCCGCTAAGATGGGACTTTGCTACGAGCGTATTAATATGCCTTCTAGGGCGGCTGGAGCGTATCAAAACGCTATGAGATATAAGAATCCCGATTCGCTGATAATGCTTAATCTGGCAAGAATGCAGCATAATGAGGGGAAATATAAAGACGCTATAAAAAACTATGAGCTTTATACAGCTAAAGAGCCGGACAATATTCTTGCTAAAAACGGCATGAAGGGAGCGTTGGCAGCTCCGCAGTGGAGAGCAAATAAAACTCGTTTCGTTGTAAAACGCGCTGATTTATTTAATTCACGTCGCGCTGATTTTTCTCCTGCGCTTAATAAGGAAGGAGATCAGATTTACATCACATCTTCTACCGAAAAAGCAAAGGGAGATGATAAAAGCGAAGTAACAGGGCTTAAGTTTAATGACATATTCTTCAGTAAGAAAGATGAAAAAGGTGTATGGCAGAAGCCTGAGCCGGTCGAGTCGCTCAATACTGAGTTTGATGAGGGAACTCCTGCTATTTCGCCGGATGGAAATACTATGTATATAACCAGAGCACGACGAGATGCGGCATTTGCTACCTCTACGGAGATATTTTTCTCTATTCGTTCAGGTGGTGACTGGAGTGAAGCTAAAAAACTTGATATCACAAAAGATACTTTATCTGTATTTGCACATCCCGCCCCGTCGCCCGACGGCAAATGGCTGTATTTTGTTTCAGACATGCCCGGAGGTAGTGGTGGAAAAGATATTTGGCGCGCGCCTCTTGAGAGCGGCAGCGTCGGCCCGGTAGAGAATCTTGGTGATATGATTAATACACCCGGCGATGAGATGTTTCCGTCATTTCATCCTGATGGCACTTTATATTTCTCCTCCAACGGACATCCCGGTATGGGAGGACTTGATATTTTCTCGGCTCGTGAAGATGAATGGGGATTGTGGCATGTCGAAAACATGCGCTCTCCTATAAATTCCAATGGTGATGACTTTGGCATGACATTTCTCGCCACAGAAGAGATGCAGGGCTTTTTCTGCTCAAACAGAGGCGACGCCCGCGGATATGATCATATTTACTCATTCCACCGTCCTAATATAAAAGTAAGGGTGACGGGATATGTGGTAGATCAGGAAGACTATCCATTGCAGGGAGCCATTGTAAGAGTGGTAGGGCGTGACGGCTCAAACTATAAAATCGTAACCAAACCAGACGGTACGTTTGAAGCAAAAATAAACCGCGGAGTTGAGTATGTTATGATGGCAGGTGCTCAGGGGTATCTTAATGCTCGTGAAGAATTTAGCTCTGACGACGAAGATGCCGATGCTACCTACGACGTTTTATTTACACTCGCGTCTATCACAAAACCGGTTCTCATTGACAATATAACTTACGATTTTGATAAAGCTACGTTAAGACCTGAATCTACTACAGCGCTCAACGAGCTAATTCAGCTTCTTAATGACAACCCTACGGTGACTATCGAACTCAGCGCCCATACTGATATGGTCGGCACAGATGTGTATAACGAATCTCTTTCTCAGCGAAGAGCACAGTCTGTAGTTGATTATCTTGTAAAAGGCGGGATTGCTCAGGACAGACTAACGGCAAAAGGGCATGGAAAGCAGTCTCCGGTACTTATTTCAGAAAAAATAAGTAAGCAATATCCTTTTCTGCCTGCGGAGCAAGTTCTTGACCCGGTTTTTATTGAGAATCTGACAGATGAAGAGCGGGAGATAGCCAATCAGCTTAACAGACGCACCGAATTTCAGGTTCTTGATATCACATATGGTCTCCAATAGATTAAATTATCTACATAAATTCTGTTAAATTTAGTACTGCGGATTTTGTACATATTAATATTTACGTATCTTTGCACCGCAATCAAGAATTGATGGCGAGATAGCTCAGTTGGTTAGAGCGCATGATTCATAATCATGAGGTCCCG
>CAMTOT010000342.1 GCA_947074165.1 uncultured Bacteroidales bacterium | reverse complement strand
ACCCGCGACCCCAACCTTGGCAAGGTTGTGCTCTACCAACTGAGCTATTTTCGCAGAGTAGAGCTTTTTTTAAGCTTTGAGCGAAAAACGGGACTCGAACCCGCGACCCCAACCTTGGCAAGGTTGTGCTCTACCAACTGAGCTATTTTCGCGATTGCAGTGCAAATGTAGCATCTTTTTTTTAATATCTCCAAACATCGGAGATAACTTTTTTTCTAAAAAATCAATTATAAACCGTAACTATATTATTTTCAGAATTATAATTAGTATAATATTTTCGCAGTTTTAACTTTCTTTTAGCAGCCGTACCGCTTGTCGGTATATCATAGCCATACATTATCTGATCAAATTCTGATCCGCACTTAGGACAAACACCCGAGAGGCTGTTTTTAATCTCTATCTTAGTGTTAGGATTATTCTCTACAGGACACGCCATATCATACGCATAAAAGTTACCGTCGAGCCCGTGAAGCACCAGCACTCCCCCAAACCCTATATAAGGAGCAAGATTATCGATTTTAGTTATTGTGTGATATCCACCGGGGGTAGTCAGTTGTTGAGCCATAGTGTTAAGGCGAAGTTCAGCTTTGACCTGATAAGAGGGTATTATACTGTCGTAAATATCATCACAACTAAACAAAAGCAAAACAAAAAATAAGGATAGTTTCTTCAAATACATATATACATCTATTTACCGTCTTTATTTAATCACAAAGCGGATACAGGATATATAACCCGCATCCGCTCTGAATTATTGTGCCAATATAAGAAATACTTATATTACAAAGACTTATCTATTGTTAAAATTTCCTCGTTGCTAAACGAGGTATTATCCATAGCTTTAAGATTTGACTTCAACTGATCTACTGAACTGGCACCTATTATGACAGATGTCACATTGTGATCTTTAAGAATCCATGCCAGCGCCATCTCAGCAAGAGACTGATCTCTGCGTGACGCAATACTCATAAGAGCTTTTATCTTTTTCAGCATTTCGTCAGTCAATTGCTCTTTCTTAAGGAAACCTTCTCCTTTAGCAATACGTGAATCAGCCGGAATACCATGTATGTATCTATCTGTAAGTAATCCCTGAGCAAGAGGAGAGAAGGCTATAAACCCGGCTCCGTTTTCGGCAGCCTGTGATATGATACCCTGCTCTTCAGGCTCACGGTTAAGCAGATTATATTTACCCTGATAAATAAGCGGCCTCACTCCGTTGCTTCTCAAATAATCATAAGCAATATCCGCCTTGTCCTTAGGGTACTTAGAGAGTCCCACATAAAGCGCCTTACCTGATTTCACTATATCAACAAGAGCCTGCATGGTCTCTTCTATAGGCGTGATGCCGTCATAACGATGTGAATAAAAAATATCTACATAATCGACACCCATCCTTTGCAGTGAATGGTCGAGACTTGTTATTAACATCTTGCGTGAACTTCCGTCGCCATAAGGTCCGAGCCACATCTGATGTCCCGCTTTAGAAGATATCATAATCTCTTCTCTCCTGATCATAGGCGACTTTTTAAGTATACGACCAAACATCTCCTCAGCAGCTCCGGGCGCAGGTCCGTAGTTATTGGCAAGGTCAAAGTGAGTAATACCTCTATCAAACGCAGTATGCACTATATCCATACAGGTCTGAAAAGAAGCTCCGTCTCCAAAATTATGCCATAAGCCGAGTGACACCTCAGGCAACAATATCCCGCTATCTCCGCAACGGCGATATTTCATTCGCCCGTCATATCTATCTTTATCAGGTATATACATTTCGTCTAAAATTAAGGTTTAAAAATCATTCAATTATTTTTCAACAATATATCAACCGCGCTTTGAGCTTTTTCAAAATTGAAGTCATCAATCGTTTTCTGCATAAGGATTGATATTTCACGGTTGCACAAATTCCCGATTGTACCTTCGTGAGTATGGTTTACTACCTTATCTGTAGTAAAATTACCGGCCTCAATATCGAGTCCGACTTTCTTATAAGCATCTCTAAACGGCATTCCGTCCGACGCAAGTCTATTAACCTCCTCAACTGAGAATATTAGCTTATATTTATCATCATCAAGAATATTTTCATTCACTTCAATATGCTCCATCATAAGATTAACCATATTAATGCAATCTTTCAGATCGTCGAAAACAGGAAGGAATATCTCTTTTATTATCTGTAGATCGCGAAAATATCCGGATGGTAAATTATTCGCTATCATCATTATCTGCTGAGGTACAGCTTGTATTTTATTACATTTTGCACGTGTAAGCTCAAATACATCCGGGTTCTTTTTGTGAGGCATAATACTCGAACCTGTAGTAAACGCGTCGTGAAGCTTTATAAATCCGAAGTTTTGAGAACTAAACATACAAGCGTCATAAGCGAGTTTGGAGAGAGTAGCCGCGATACTGCATAAAGCAGAAGCTACGATCCTCTCTGTCTTACCTCTACCCATCTGCGCGTACACAACATTATAAGCCATCGAATCAAAACCAAGCAGGTCTGTTGTCATCTGTCGATTTAGCGGAAACGAAGATCCGTATCCTGCCGCCGAACCAAGCGGATTTCTATTCACTATCTTATATGCGCTCTGAAGAACCGTCAGATCATCTACAAGACTCTCTGCGTAAGCACCAAACCAAAGTCCAAAAGACGAAGGCATAGCAATCTGAAGATGGGTGTAACCCGGCATTAATACGTTTTTGTACTTTTCGCTTTGAGTGATAAGCGTTTTAAACAAAGAATCTGTCAGTTTGGTTATCTCTGTTATTTCACTTCTCATATATAGCTTAAGGTCTACAAGCACCTGATCATTTCTCGAGCGTCCGCTGTGTATTTTTTTGCCCATATCACCAAGCTTACGTGTCAGCATAAGCTCCACCTGAGAGTGTACATCCTCTATTCCGTCTTCAATTACGAACTCACCCTTTTGTGTCAAAGCATAAATATTTCTCAACTCTTCAAGTATCAGCGGCAATTCTTCTTTTCCGATCAAATCAATACTCTCAAGCATCATTGTGTGAGCCATCGAACCAAGCACATCATAGGGAGCAAGATATAAATCCATCTCTCTATCTTTTCCTACGGTGAAACGCTCAATATCAGCATCCACTTTTACGCTTTTTTCCCAAAGTTTCATACTCGTGTTATTTAAAATTAAAGACAATTATTAAGGCAAATTTAAAAACAAATTCAATTAAAATTCATTTACACCGAATAATAATAAAACATAAGTGCATAAAAACCAGATAATAGTATAATTATACAGTCAAACAAAGAAAAAACCGACTAAGGTAGCCTTTTAGGCACCATA
>CAMTOT010000341.1 GCA_947074165.1 uncultured Bacteroidales bacterium | reverse complement strand
GGTGAAGATACAGGGGCGTTTTGCAAAAATGAAGCGTGTTTATTACGGATTCGTTACCTCAGTACCATTCATTGGGAAGCGGAAGAAACCGTTTAAGGCTCTTAAAGGGGTGTCGATGGAGATTTCTAATGGAATGTTTGGTTTGCTTGGTCCTAACGGTGCCGGAAAATCAACACTTATACGTACTATATCGGGGATATTAGATCAAAGCTACGGCAAGATATACATAAACCAATATGATACGAAAAAGTATAGAGAGGAGCTTCAGGGACTAATCGGTTATCTGCCTCAGGAGTTTGGAACTTATGAAAATATGACCGCGAGAGATTTCCTAAACTATCAGGCAATGCTGAAGGGGATTGTAAATGTGCAGCAAAGAGAGGAAAGAATTGATTATGTATTAAAGTCTGTACATATGTATGAGCGTCAAAATGATAAAATAGGTTCTTTCTCCGGCGGTATGAAACAGCGTATTGGCATAGCTCTTATCTTACTTCACTTGCCACGCATTCTTATTGTAGATGAACCTACGGCAGGTCTTGACCCTCGTGAGCGCATTAGATTTAGAAATCTGCTTGTAGAGCTGAGTAAAAAGTGTATAGTAATTTTCTCAACACATATTATAGAAGATATCTCAAGCTCGTGCAATCAGGTTGCCATAGTAAATAAAGGTGAGCTAAAATATTACGGCACGCCGCCGGATATGCTTCGATTCGCGGAAAACCAGGTGTGGCAGTTCTCTATATCTCCACTTGAATTTGAGGTGAAGCTTGATCCTCAGTATGTTGTGTTACATATACAGGATGGTGAAAATATACAGGTAAGATACATATCCGCAGAATCTCCTTACGACGGTGCTGTCAGGGTTGAGGCGAATCTGGAAGACGCATATCTGTGTCTGTTGAAAAATATGATACCTAAGGAGAGTAAAGTAGAAGAAGAAATTATAGTTTGACAATGATATGAAGGAGATTGTAAAATCGCTTCCCCTTTTGGTGAAGTTTAATTTAAAAATAATATTTGCCGGCAAGTTTATCTGGTTTGTCCTGGCATCGCTTTTCTTTTATATGCTTTTTATGATCACAAGAGTGTATCAGGGAGAAGAGGTGACTACCAAACTTGTATATAGTCTGATGTTTATACCCTCGTTTTTGCTTATATTTTATCCGTCGGCCTACGGCATACAAAATGACCATGACAACCGCATTCTGGAGATCCTTTTCGGCATACCCAATTATAGATATAAGGTGTGGCTATTGCGTCTGTTTATGTCTTATGTTGCTTCGTTTATCTTACTTATTGTATTTTCCGTAATAGCGTATTTTCTTTTACTGCCGTTTAATATAATGGAGATGGCAGGACAAAGTTTTTTCGTTCTGTTCTTTGTCGGGAATATGGCCTTTTGGATATCAACGATGACTCACAGCGGAAGCGGCACGTCTATACTTATCATTGTAATGTTTATATTGTGTAGTATATTGTCAGAGGTGCAGGGGATAAAAGATTCTCAATGGGACCTTTTTATAAATCCGTATGAGGTAAATCAGCGTATAAATCCTATGGTATGGCATAATCGCTTAATTACCAACCGTATTATTATAACATTAGTTTCGCTCGTTACTATTACTTTAGGCATATTAAATCTACAGCGAAGAGAGAAATTTATGTAAATTTGCAGCGGTTAAGATGACTGAATAAATTTCAATGACATATAATTAAACGTTTTAAATAACATGAATACATTGCCTACTGACGTAAATATGCTTTTTAGCTTTATAAATATGAAACTACGAGATGAGTATAGCTCTCTTGATGAGTTGTGTAAATCTATGGATGTAGATCAGGTCTGGCTCGTGGAGAAGCTACAAAGCGTTGGTTTTGAGTATAATGAGGAGCAGAATAAGTTCTGGTAAATAAAAGATCATACAACCAAATAATAAAGCCTCACAGCTATACGAGATAGCCGTGAGGCTATTTTTTTATGCTGTCGATAAAAAGAATAACATTTTCAGAAAAAAAATATATGTTGTAGAACATTTTTCTCAAACACGTTGTATATTTGCATTCAATTTAAAATCATTTAAATAATAAATGTAAAATCGCATTTGAAATTATGAAACGTGTTATTAGGTTGGTTTCTGTTATGGCTTTTGCTTTTGCCATGACTCTAACCGGATGCAAAAATCAGAAACAGTCTGAAACACAGTCAGCAGCAGTCACTACTACTGACTCAGTAAAAGTGGAAACAGCGGAACAGGCACTTGCTATGCTTATTGAAGGTAACAAGCGATTTGTTGAGGGTAAACAATCACACCCACACTGTACAATCGAGAGAGTAAAAGAAACTTCAGAACATCAAGAGCCGTTTGCTACGATTATCGGATGCGCGGATTCAAGATCTCCTGTAGAGCTAATTTTTGACCAAGGCCTTGGTGACCTGTTCATTATCCGTTCGGCAGGTAATCTGGTAAAAGATGACATTATTCAGGGTAGCCTTGATTACTCTGTTGATCACCTTGGTGTAAAACTTGTAGTGGTACTTGGCCACACTCATTGTGGTGGCATAACTAGCGCGGTTTGTTGTGCGCATCACGAAGAAAGCGCTGAGGCTCACGTGACACATGGCAAGCTTGATCAGCTTGTAGCTTCTATTCAGGAAGACGTAAAAGATTACGTTGGTTCGGAAGATAAAGTTGAAGAAGCGGTAGTCGCAAATATCAAAGTTCAGGTTGAACGTGTTTCTGAGGTTGAATATATCAAAGAGCTTATCGCTAAAAATGAACTTCAGGTTGTTGGTGCTCTTTATGATATCGCTACAGGAGAAGTAACTTTCCTAAACTAAATCAAGTTATATAGATTATATTTATCCGTTTAAAGCAAATATAATTGTATTTAAAAAGAAAGCTGTCGTAGTTTTTATACTTACGACAGCTTTTTTTGTGCTTTATTTGCTCATTGAGCTTTGTGTTTTATACTAATTGATATTTCTAATTATTAATTTGAATACATTGTGTCTTATTATATCTTAGTGTATTACAGCGTATTAATCAATGTGCTATATTTGTCATGTCGGATTTAATAAGAAGCCGATTTTGCTCAATTGAAGTTTCTATAAAGAAATATTTCGACTTATTAGTGTGTTGTGGTCGGGGTAGAAGGCTTAGCCTTCTACCCCGGTTTTTATATATACATGTAATTATCCCAACGAAAGCTATATATGAATCTTACGTTGCTTGTAAGTGCAACCGCTGATTCCGACTTCGGAATCAACGGATTCCAAAGCCGGAAACGCCTGTTGCCGATATCGGCAACCGCCG
>CAMTOT010000340.1 GCA_947074165.1 uncultured Bacteroidales bacterium | reverse complement strand
GCTCCGTCGGGTAACGCTGCGCTCACCCGCGGTTACCATTTGTTATGCCCCGTTGGGGCGGGTTGTTATTACTATTTTACTACTATACTTTTCTTATGCTATACTATATATTACTATCTCTATACTATATTATAGGGAGAGGTCTATGATGTATTGCGCGTATGCTGTTTTGCCGAGCTGTTCGCCAAGGGTGCGGAGCTGGTCTTTGGTGATCCAGCCGTTGCGCCACGCTATCTCTTCGATGCACGATACGTAAAAGCCCTGGCGGTTTTGGATGGTTTCTACGAAGTTGCCCGCTTCGAGAAGGCTGTCGGCGTTGCCCGTGTCGAGCCATGCGAAACCGCGGCCAAACAGCTCTACGTGTAGTGTGCCCTCTTCAAGATATATCTTGTTAAGGTCGGTTATCTCGTATTCACCGCGTGCGGATGGCGCGAGAGCGGCTGCTTTGGCTGTCACGGTGCTGTCGTAGAAGTATAGTCCCGGCACGGCGTAGTGTGATTTCGGATGCTCCGGTTTCTCTTCAAGAGAGATCACTCGCCCTTCCGTGTCGAACTCGCATACTCCGTAAGCGCGGGGATCTTTTACGTAGTATCCGAAGATGCACGCTCCGCTGTCGGTTGCTGCCGCGCGTTTCAGCATGCGCGAGAAGCCTTGTCCGTAAAACATGTTGTCGCCAAGGATCAGACAGCCCGGTCCGCCCTCAAGAAACTCCGCGCCAAGCACAAATGCCTGAGCCAGTCCGTTGGGGTACTCCTGCACTATATACTCAAAGCGCATGCCAAGCTGTTCGCCTGTGCCGAGCAGATCTCTGAACATTGGCAGGTCTCGCGGCGTAGAGATAATCAGTACCTCGCGTATGCCCGCCAGCATAAGTGTAGATAGCGGATAATAGATCATCGGTTTGTCATATACCGGCATGATCTGTTTAGATATAGCTTTCGATAGCGGGTAAAGTCGGGTAGCGCTTCCTCCCGCCAGTATAATTCCTTTCATCTGTATATATTATAAGTGTGTTGTTATTCTATTACTTCAAGATATTCACCCGGCACGTAGGTTGTAGCTATAGAGAGCAGTCCCGGCAGGCGTATCACTACGCGCTTATGTCCCTGCACCCTTATCAGCTCGCCCTCTATCCCGCTGAACTCTCCTTTTACCACGCGCACCCTCGTGCCGGGGCGCAGCTTGTCGTCGTAGATCTTCATTTCGGGATTGTCGGTCGTCATGTCGGTCACGAAGATGAAATCTTTCATCTGCCTGTCGGGGACGATCATCCGTTTGCGGGTGGATTTGTCATATATGAATGTGATCTCTACGCCCAGTTCGTTGGCAAGCCGCAACGCCTCGCTGTCGCTCTCGCGGATAAATGCCATACCCGGTATAAGTGGCACTTCGACCTTTTTCTTGCGGTCGCTCCACTCTCGCGTCTCTACGCGAAACGGGATGTAGTGCTCTACTCCCAGCATGTCGAGTTTCTCCTTTATCTTTTTCTCGCCATGCACCTTTGTCCGCACAGCGTACCAATGTCGTTGATCTGTCATCATATATCTAACTAAATAATACCAATAGCCCCAACGGGGCGTCACAAGTGGTATCCGCGGGTGAGCACGTTTCGTGCGTTACCCGACGGTTCGACGGTAAGCCCGTTCACACCCGTCAGTACGCCCCGCCCCCGTGCGTTACCCGACGGTTCGACGGTAAGCCCGTTCACACCCGTCAGTACGCCCCGCCCCCGTGCGTTACCCGACGGTTCGACGGTAAGCCCGTTCACACCCGTCAGTGCGCCCCGCCCCCGTGCGTTACCCGACGGTTCGACGGTAAGCCCGTTCACCACCCTCCGGTTCTCGCCCCGTTCAAGCCGCAAGATACTAAATTCCCCCGGATTTAGTAACAAATAATCCTCCTAACTCCCCCCAAATCCCCCTGTCTCTCCCAACATGCCTAAACCTGCGAGGCGCTAAAAAAGATATACTTATGTTTGTAGTATAAATAATGAAAGCCCAGACGTTTTGGTTATTAACCCGCGGTGATGCCGGCAAGCCGCACAATCAAAATTAGATTATGAATAATAACAATTCAGCTCCCGAAAAGGAGCAAAAAGGTCAGAGAAGTGAGTATCGGTGCGCTGTGAAGTTTTGTTGGCTTGGCGTACGCCTGCTGATGAGGTGCCTGATACGCAAGATCAAAGGCTGAGAATTTTAATCATTAATCAATCGCAGTTTCTTTAAACACTATTTATTTATCAATCATTTTTTTTTATTAACCCGGCGGGGTACGCTCCGCCAAAACACTTTATTAATTATGGCGATCAATTATTTTATTACGCGTGGCGTAAACCCGAAAAAAGACAAAACATTGAAGTATTATCTGGCACGTTTCAGACAAAAAGAGGTAGTCCCTTACGACAAGGTTGTATCTGATATTTCAGAACAATGTTCCGCCGCTCCCGCCGACGTGGAAGCTATAGTGAGAGCGTTTTTTGAAAATGTAGTGGGTGAGGTTTGCGGAGGACGCATTGTAAGAGTCGGCAGATTAGGCTCGTTCAGAATGACGCTGCGCACAGGGATGGTAGCGGCAGAGAGCGACTGGAAGACGACTGAAGTGAAAGGTGCCAATCTGGTCTTTGATCCGGGGCAATTGCTTGAACAGGAGCTTCTTGGAGCCGACTATCAGGCGGATGGTTATGCTTCGACTATTACAAAAGAAGAGATTGAGTGACATTTTTTTTATTAATTATTTTATTAACTACTAAATTTTTATTACTATTATGGCTTTAATTTATAAATTGACGAAAATGACTAATCCTCAGCTTGAGGAGAGTGTACTGTATGGAGCAAGATTGGCTTATCACAGTGAAATTAGTTTTGAAGATCTGATTAAACAACTTTCGATAAAATGTTCTCTGACCGGTATTGACGTTGTGTTGGTGGTACGTGCTTTAGTTGATAATATCGCTATGCACATCACCTCATCGAGAGCGGTGTCGCTGGGTGAATTTGGTACAATAAGTGCCGGCATAAGCTCTAATTTGTCAGACTCGGCGAAAGGTTATAATAAGTTGCAGATTCGTAAGACGCGTTATACCTTCAGACCGACTACGGCAGTGAAGAATAAGCTGACTAAGTCGCTGGTTGGTATTAAAAAATATACTACTCCTAATTCCGATAAGGAAAATGCGAATGATACGCAGCAGGAATAGGTTTTTTATGATGAGGGATGGAGAGCCGCTTTTGCGGCTCTCTTTTTTTGATGCCGCGGGCGGCATCAAAAAACCGTCGGGTACATGAGTGATACCCCGGTCGGGGTATGCGTACGAGGTGTGCTC
>CAMTOT010000339.1 GCA_947074165.1 uncultured Bacteroidales bacterium | reverse complement strand
CATACGAGATAATGAGCAGTGACTGGAGTTCAGACGTGTGCTCTTCCGATCTGTTAATCTTAATATCACTATCCTGAAATAAAATTCTCAATGCAGTAGAAATTTACTCTAAAGTATCAATTGCCGAATAAGTCTATTTATAAGATGTCGAAACATAAATAAAGCGATTTAAATTGTGATTTGTCAGCTATCAAACCTTATATGTCAGCTTTCAACCCTCTGCTAATCTATGTCTTACTAAATTCGCAATGTGTTTCGACTATAAGATGTATTTATAGTTCAGAACACATATAATAATATTAATCTTTTAATCTGATTGTTTTTATATGAATGAAAAACTATTCTTTTTATTAACCTTATGTTTATTCTTCTTCTCATGTACATCTAATGAAGAAGGTTCAATTTCTCAAAATGAAATCTCAGTATTTATAGATGAATTTGATGTATTTGATACTTCAATATGGAACAAAGAGATACATGATGCCGGATGGACGAATAATGAACTCCAATCGTATGATGCACAACATGTATCAGTCGGAATGGATGACGGTAGAAGCGTTTTGATGCTTAAAGCCGAGCGCATAGGAAACAAAATCATTTCGGGACGAATAAATTCTCGTGGTAAGAAAACATTTAAGACTGGATGCATCGAGGCAAGCATTAAACTACCACAGCTGTCGGATGGTCTTTGGCCGGCATTTTGGCTGATGGGCGATAATGAAAAGCAGTGGCCGGCTTGTGGAGAAATAGATATAATGGAAATGGGTTCGCAAGGGGCTATCGAAGCAGGAAAAGTATCAACAATGATGAATACTGCTATACATTATGGATCTAATGTAAATGCGCATCGTCAGGAGTATCATCAGGACAATGTATCTGCGAGTTTGCTTGATGGAAAATATCATAGATATAAACTTGAACGCAGCGAATACTCACTAGATATTTATGTAGATGACGAGAAGTTTTATTCGTTTGATATTAGTAAAGCCAGCGGAAGAGATAACTATTTTAAGGATGATTTTTTTATTTTATTTAATCTTGCTGTAGGTGGCGATTTTACAGGCATTCATGATATGGATAAAATAACTGCTCTTAAGGACGGAGAGAAGGCTATCATGTATGTCGACTGGGTCAGGATATCATATTAATCTTAAGGTCATAATTTATGGAAAACAAGAAAAAAAATGTTGCATTGTTTTGTGCTATATTCTCGTTTGGTTTTGGTGCAGCTGTTCAGCCGGTTATGTCTGTTAATGCAGTAGCGGCAACCGTTCAGCAGAAAGGTTACTTAATGACAGGTACTGTTAAAGATGACACCGGAGCCGTAATAGGTGCTGCAGTATATGAAAAAGGTACCGGCAATGGTACTATTACCGACGTAGACGGTAGATTTAGTTTAAATGTGTCACAGGGTTCTATATTAGTGATAAGCTACATTGGCTATAAAAGTCAGGAGGTAAAGGTCGGAGATAAACCACTTAATATAGTATTGGTCGAGGAGAGTAAATCTCTTGACGAGGTAGTTGTTACGGCATTGGGGGTAAAGCGTGAGCGTAAGGCTTTAGGTTATGGAATTGATGAGGTAAAAGGTGAATCGTTTTCAAAAGCGAAGGAGACAAATGTCATTAACTCAATGGCTGGGCGAGTACCAGGGTTAGTTGTAAGTCAGACGGCAGGCGGACCATCCGGTTCTACGCGTGTCAACCTTCGTGGAAGTACGGAGATGACAGGAAATAATCAGCCTTTATATGTTATTGATGGTGTACCGTTGGATAATACAAATTACGGTAGTGCCGGATCATCAGGAGGCTTCGATCTTGGCGATGGTATATCAAGTATCAATCCGGATGATATAGAAAGCATGTCTGTGTTGAAAGGTCCTGCTGCAGCTGCACTTTACGGGTCACGTGCCAGTCATGGTGTGATTTTGATTACCACACGCAAAGCTTCTGATAAGAATAAATTCAGTGTTGAGTATAATGGGACATTTACAATAGATGACCAGTTGTCAAAATGGAATAATATTCAGCAGATATATGGTATGGGTAGTAATGGTACATATAGTATTGATGCTGTATCAAATACCAATAAGAGCTGGGGAGCTAAAGCGGATGAGAAAAATTCTCTGACTTATTTTGACGGGATATCACGTCCATACAAAATAGTACCTGATAATACTTCCGGTTTTTTTAGAACAGGATTAACGTCTACCAATTCAGCCATTATAAGTTCAAATAATGGAAATACAGGTCTACGTTTCACATTTACGGATATGCGAAATAGAGATATCGTACCTAATACTAAAATGAATCGTGATATATTCAATCTTCGCACAAACACAACCTTAAATAAAGTGGATGTAGACTTTAGTGTAAATTATACTCGTGAGGAGGTTAAAAACAGACCAGCGTTGGGTGACAGCAAGTCAAATATCGGAAAAAACCTGATGACTTTGGCCACAACATATAATCAGTCATGGCTTAAAACATATCAGACTGAAGATGGAGAGTATTATAACTGGAATGGTATGGATCCATATAATGTGAACCCTTACTGGGATATTTATAAAAACTCAAACAATTCAAGCAAAGATCAGTTGAGATTTAACGCAAATGCGGTTTGGAATATAGGAAGTCATTTAAAGATAAAAGGTACTGTCGGATCGGAGTTTAACTGGTTTGTATTTGATGACTATAAGGCACCTACAACACCAGGGTATGAGGCGGGATATCTCCAACACAATAATTTTACTAACAAAATGTATAATTTTGAGTTACTGGCTTTGTATAATAACAGATGGGGTGATTTTGACTTCAACGCTACGTTAGGAGGCAATGTATATAAAGTAGATAACCTGACAAATATCAGTACAGCTCAGGATATGAAAATCAGGGATATTGTATCGTTAATGAGTTTTAATGAAATAAGTATGCAGCAACAGACTTATTGTAAACAAATAAACTCATTATTCGGATCTGCTAATATTGGATGGAAACACATGCTATATCTTGATGCCACGATTCGCGGAGATCAGTCGTCTACTTTGCCGACAAGCAATAATGTATATGTTTATCCTTCTTTTTCCGGTAGCTTCGTTTTTTCTGAACTAACAAAACTGAAAGGCATAATGCCTTATGGTAAGATACGCATGTCATGGGCACAGGTAGGGAGTGATACAGACCCATATCAGTTAGGTCTGGTCTATACTACTTCTAAATACGCGTATCCGGGATATACAATCGGCTATAGATCGGAAGAGCGTCGTGTAGGGAAAGAGTGTAAGTCCGGGTGGAGAACTCGGTGGTCGCCGGAGCATTAAAAAAAAAAAGAA
>CAMTOT010000338.1 GCA_947074165.1 uncultured Bacteroidales bacterium | reverse complement strand
AAGTTCTTTTTATTACAATAAACAATATGTGATGATTCATTATTGAAAATTCAACGATAAAAATAATTAAAATTCTTAATTTTAGCATCAGTCATGTCCAATTAGATATAAATAATTATATTTTCAGTAGTCAATTGTTAGTGCACATTAGATAATTAATCCTTTTTGTGTACTTTTGTTTGCAAATAGAAAGAACGAATTAATTTCTTAGATGAGAAAATCAAAAGCTAAACAGGGCAGACCATTTGGTAGGCCTGATAGAATCCTGAATTTTAAACCCACTCAAGAGGGAACGCTCCTTGAGTTCTTGCTTGCTTCACTAAAAGATCAAAGCCGTACGACAATCAAGTCTTTACTTGCTCATAATCAGATTGCTGTTAATGGACGTCCGCAAAAACAGTTTGATATGCCTGTTAATCCTTCAGATGAGGTTTCCATAAACTTTGATAGATGTTTTAATTATTTTCGTAATTCCCAATTGAGAATTCTTTTTGAAGATGAATATCTGCTTATCGTAGATAAAGCTTCAGGACTTCTTTCTATGGGTACTGATAGAGATAAAGAGAAAACAGCTTATCGTATTTTAAGTGATTATGTTAAGCGTTCGGATCTCCGCAACAGAATATTTATTGTACACCGTCTTGACCGTGAGACATCCGGTGTTATGATGTTTGCAAAAAATGCAAATGTACAGACCCGACTTCAACAGGACTGGGATAACGCTGTGCTTGACAGACGTTATGTCGCAATAGTAGAGGGTACTCCGGAGAATGAATCCGGCGAACTTCGTTCTTATCTTGCTGAAAATAATGCAATGAACGTATATTCTACCGACGAAAGAAATGGTAAACTTGCTGTAACTCGTTATCGTACTCTTGATAGTAAAGGCCGATATACTATGGTTGAGCTTGAGTTGCTTACCGGCAGAAAAAATCAGATACGTGTGCATATGTCTGAATATGGTTGCCCGGTGGCAGGAGATAAAAAATATGGAGCGCGTACTAATCCAATGCGCCGCCTGATGTTGCATGCTAGCAGATTGCAGTTTGTTCATCCTGTTACTAAAGAGAATATGATGTTTGAAACAGCGATTCCGGCTAAGTTTAAGATGCTGATGAATAAGTAATAATTACAGTACGAAAAAATAAAAAATACGAGGCTGTCATGACTTTTTATAGGTCTGACAGCCTCGTATTGTATTTTATATATTAGTTATTGAAATCTATGCTGATACCCATCTTAAAGAATCGTGGATTCATTGGGTAAGCAGGTGACAGGAAGTAATGATTGTCTCCAAACATGCCCTGATTGACGTGATACATCATAACAAAGAACTTAACATCTTTAAGTTTTAAATTTGCAAATACATTAACTAATGGGTAGTTGCCTATTTTTTCTAAGTTCTGGTTATGAAACATCTGCGTGGCAGGTTGGTAAACCGGAGAGTAATATTTTGTGAAATAATGACAATCAAGACCAAGCTGTGTATATAGTACTCCTGCAATTCTGAAATTTATATACATCTGGCTATAAAGGCTTATAGCCGGCAGAGGGAGAATATTTGAGTCGGTAGATTTTTGAAATACTACTGAGTTGTTCCAGTTAAATATCCCGGCCTTTATACCTTGTTGTAACTCTGCGCTAAGCACCTGTATATTGTCAGAATGCTGAGCAGGTACTCCTTCATTGTTGAAGTATATATAGTTAGTAAGATTCTCAGCCCCTATTGTCAGAGCCGTGCGTGTCAGCGGTAGTCTGAATTCTCCTCCGATTCTCAATTTTCTTTCCTTGTCGAAGTTGCTATTATTCCATTTGAAGTGATTTGAATAAAAGTGCTTCAGATAATATGATGGCTCCATATTTTTGAAATATCCGAAAACTCTGACTGTAATTGAGTCTTTATTTATAGGAATGTTTGTTCTCAACTCTCCGTTAATATCAATATCCCCAAGCGCGTCACCTGATAATCCGAATTTACCGGTCGCATTATATGTGAAGATTTTTCCCTGACGTTTATATAATTCACCTCCTGCCCACAGTATGTTTGAATTATAATGGCGTGGGATATAATTGATGTCGGTTGTGTCACGCATATTTGTGTATGACCTATTCTCAAGTGTGACAAAAGCCGCAAGACCTAATTTGGCATACTTGTTAAATCCTTCATTAAGAGAAATAGCAAATGTATTTTTCAGATTCCAGTATGACATCTCATCATTTGTCATTATAGAATCGATATATATATTCTCAAAGAAACCGTCTGTAAGTATTCCGCCTTCATTAATTCTGAATCGTCTGAAATCTCGCTGAAAATGTATAGTATGAATAAAGCTTGTTACTGGTACAAATTCTTTCATTCCCGTAGAATCACCGTCGGCGTCAAAAATTTCTCTGTCGAAACCTACGTTATAACGTTGTGTTATATAATAGTCTTTATGCTTGTTCTTATTCCATGCGTACTGAAGGTTTGTCGGAATATTTTTTGGCGATGAAAGATTTTCGTTTACTCTTTCCGGATAAAGAATATAGTCAAGGTCTGATATCCCTCCGTTTTCCTGATTACCAAAACTTGACGTGTTGGCATATCCCTGGATGCTGTATTTGTCGCTCATATAATATGCCGATGCCTGCCAGTTTAGTGTATTTACACCCTGGTAGTTATAAAAACCTCTTGAGTAGAGATAATCAAGGTTAAGTCCAAGACCGATTTTCTTGTTTACATTTCCGGCAAAAGTAGCAAGAAGCCTGTCTTCGGCATTTTGTTTAGATCCACCAGTCAAGTATGACGCGATTGTAAACGGCATCAATGTATTGTAATATGTATGTTTGTCGGGAGTAGTGTTGAAACGCTCATATCCCTGAAGAAACATGAACTCGGGCCTTTCCTCTCTGCTGAATAAAATTCTTGATTGTCCGGCTGTACCTAAATTTCCAAGGTAATTGTTTGATACAGTATATGAATCCTGTATATCAAGATTGTAAAAATTAAGATAAGACGTATCTGCTTGGGCTGATACAATATCACCAAGAGTGGGAGTAAGTTTCCAGGAAGTTGATTTGCGTTCGTGGATGATACAGGGATTCTCTTTACTACTGCTATTGCTCGAGCTACCAGAATTTTCAGGTGATGAATCGCCTCGTAAGCTTGTTTGCGCATAGAATGGGGAACTGCAAACAAGTATAATAAGTATTAAAATAATTACATTTCTATTCATATATGCAAAGATAAAATAAAAACAATAATATTACCTTTGCGGTAATTTAGAAATAGATAGTGGCCACACAATTTAATGCTGAGAGAACTTTACAATAAATATGCAGACAAAGGTTTTG
>CAMTOT010000337.1 GCA_947074165.1 uncultured Bacteroidales bacterium | reverse complement strand
CTTTAAGTGTAGAGTTGAATATAGTCTGGTGATTCCATCTCATACGGATAGTCTCTGTCTTTTCTGTAAACGCTTCACGAATCTGCGCTGTACGGAAATCCATATAAGCATTGTACCACACTATTTTATGCCCCGGAGCTATATTATAATCAAGTTTGGCATGTGCTCCGCTGCGGATCTGATTATTGTAAAATACACGGTTGGTCATTGACTGAGTCCCGTCAGTATTCATACTGATATCGTAAATATCACTTGTATTGCCGCGCACAGAGTTTGAATAACTTCCGGCAAGCATTATTCCGAGTCTGTTATTAAATACCCTTCCTCCCCATGTCATACCACCGTTTAGATTTGGCATTGCCTGCTGTGATTTGACTTTCAATGGTGAACTACTAAAGTCTTTCATCTGCACGGGATATCCGTCTCCGTACTTTTCATTTGGCGATTTATTATCTGATGAGCCGTAATCAAACGACTTATAATCATTATTAAAGAAACGCGTATTGTATCCTGTAGAAAGGTTTATTGTGAATTGTTTCTTTACAGGCGCGTCTTTCATTACCATATTGACCGATCCGCCTATGCCGTCGGCTTCCATATCGGCTGTAAGAGCTTTAGTCACTTCAAGTCTGTCTAAAAGGTCTGAAGGGAATATATCAAGAGGTACAAAACGATTCTTATTGTCGGGACCGGGAATCTTAACTCCATTTACGAGTGTATAATTAAAACGCTTATCCATACCTCTCAAAAGAGCATACTGCCCTTCTCCGCTGTTATTGCGCTCTATTGTCACCCCCGATACACGAGATATCACACTACCAACTGTCATATCCGGAGAGATCTCCATTGCTTTTGCGCTCACTACATTGACAACGCTTACAGCTGTCTTTTCAATACTTCTTGCGCTACGGTCTGTTCTTCCGCCGTTGTCGGCTATTATCACCACTTCACTGATAGCTATCTCATCAGGCTCAAGTTTTACAACTAAAGAGGAAGCATCAGATGTAACAATCTCTTTTGTTTTATATCCTATATATCCTATTACTATAGTAACCGGTTCTTCCGGCTTGTGGTTAATAAGAAAAGAGCCGTCGAGCCCGCTTACTGTTCCTTTGGTTTTCTGATTTTTAAGATAAACAGAAGCACCGATTATCTCTTCATTAGTATTACTATCTACAATACGTCCTTTTATATTTGCACTCAATGTGAAGAATGATAAAAAGGTAACTACAACAAACAAAATCCTCATCTTATGACTATTATTTTTCTGCCACAAAATTACCGGAGAGGTATTACAGAACAGTTAAGAACCTTTTACTATCGTGTTAAAAAAACAGGCGCATAGTTAAAACCATGCGCCTGTAAAATTGATTTCTTATTTATCAGAAATAGTATCCAAGACCTAAGCGAAGAGATCTTTGCTTAGAGTCGTTTATCTTAAGTGCATCACTCACACCCCAGTTGTATGCAAGCGAAACCTGTAGTTTGTCAAACAATTCTACACCAAAACCGGCATTAATACCTACTGTGTAATTTTTTGCTCTTTGTTTTGTAAGATCGTTACCCGGATAGATGTTATCAAGATTATCTTTTATTTTAAACTGAAACTCAGGACCTGCAAACGCGAAAGGCGTAATAACCGGCAACTGTAATTTATATTTAAGATTAAGCGGGATAGCAAGATAGTCAAACTTTATTGTTTTGTTTGAATTATTAATCTTTGCGTCTGAACTGACACGAGAGTACCATACAGAACCTTCAATACCAAAACCAACAATAGGAACTACCATTTCTACTGTAGGCCCGATATACCATCCTGCGGCATTCTTACTTGATATACCTTTGATTTTTGTACTTGAGAAATTTGCTCCCCCCTGAAGACCAAACTGAATCTGTGCGGAAGCAGCAGGAGCCATCAGAAACATCATTACTATGGCTAATAGGCCAACGATTTTTTTCATTTGTTTATTATTAAAGAATTTGTATTACTATTTAAGAATACAAAACTACACATTGTTAAAGTATTGACAAATATAAAAAATATTATTTCACATATATCTTTGTCGTGGCACTCCATGCATCACCAGGCTCAAGTATCTGAAATCCTGTTTCTTCGTGAGGCAGTTTAAGATTTGGAGCATTGATAGCCCAGGTCTGCGGCTCTGGACACATATAACCTGCAGCACCACCATTATTCCATATAGTCCAGTGCTGGTATTGCTCGTCTACTTCATAAAAAACCTTAACTCCCGTGCGTGCATTTGCAAAGATTGCGCCGCTATACTCTTTACCGTCTATAAAAAACGGTTTATTAGTAAGCGCTACCTCGATACCTTCACCTACCGGATCCATGCCTGAGCTGCGAAGTTCAAGCAAACGTCCTGAAAGAGGCAACAGCTTGCCTGTAGGCAGAGAGCGATCCTCCGACAATTCCCATTGCTCTCCGGCAGAAAGCCACATTTTATATTCTCCTTCACCGGCAAACGGTATATTAATAGGTGTATGAAAACCAACTCCAAGCGGCATTGGCTCCTCGCTGTCATTGACGAATGTTACTGTTTGTTCAAGTCCGTCAGCCGAAAGAATATAGTTCATGCGACATTCAAACTCATGAGGAAAGTCTTTATATATAACATCATTAATACGATTGGAAAAGAATCGTGCTTCCACCTCAACATAATCATCTGTAATAGCGGTACGCGTTATTATAAAAGGCTGTGATTTAAGTATACCATGATGATAATTATTCTGAGCGGGTATGGTGATCGGGAATTTATACACTTTGCCCTCGTAAGAATATGTACCGTCTTCTATTCTGTTTGGCGGGAATAATAAAGGCAGGCCATATACCTGCGGACGAGTCTTAAATGTTTCTATATCATCCTGAGAAGGATGACGCAAGACATCCGCGTCTTTAGCTTTATTATAAAGTTTCACCATACTTGCCCCAACAGACGGCACCATAATAGCTTCATAATCTCCCGCTTCCATTTTTACGGCCTCAAGTCCGAAAAAGTCTATTTTACTTATCTTCATATTACTGCATATTAGATATTAAACTTAGTTAAGTTTATTCAAATATAGCATTTATTGCTTTACACAACTACCTATTAATGAATTAAAAACACTGCCGCACATCGTTTGATACATATAAATCAAAAAATTAAGACTTACATCTTGAAAAATGAATATTCATTTATTTTAAAACCTTTTTATATGTACTTTTGTATAAAATAGTGTCGGTACACTATTTACATATCTTCTGATAATAAAACGATAGATTATATAATAGATCGGAAGAGCGTCGTGTAGGGAAAGAGTGTACGTCCTGGTGTA
>CAMTOT010000336.1 GCA_947074165.1 uncultured Bacteroidales bacterium | reverse complement strand
GATCTACACCAGGCCGTACACTCTTTCCCTACACGACGCTCTTCCGATCTCATACCGGTAACGTAAGATTCATATATAGCTATAGTTGGGATATCTTTGATATTGACCTTATATTAATATGAGATTATGGTATAATCTCGTGTTGTTTTTGCTGTATGAATGAAGAAAGCCACTTATTAAGCTCATCAATATTACCATATGAATTAATACAATTCCCTTTATGCATTACAGTTATGTTGTCGGGCGATTTTATTATTATCTTATAATCAGTCTCTTTATTAGTAATTAAGATATTCAATCTACTGAACATCTGATTTATAGCATAAGATTCTTTTATGTCAGAAACAACGTTAATCTCATATATGGGTATATCCGACTTGATAAAATGCCCGCTTTGAGTATTGAATTTGATATTATTGTGAGAGAAATATTTGTTTATATCTCCATTTATAATAAGCATTTCCGGAGATCCGTATCTTAAACCATAGTCTTTATGGATAAGAATCAGTTTATCAGAAAAAGAAATAGCCTGATTTATATCATGGGTAGATAGCAGTATTGTCTTTTTTTCATTCATCGCCAGATCGCGCAAAAGACTCATTATCTCAATTTTACTTGTAATATCAAGAAATGATGTAGGTTCATCAAGAAGTATAATATCAGTTTGCTGGGCAAGAGCCTTGGCTATCATTACTTTTTGTTTTTCTCCGTCAGAAAGATCCGCATAGAAACTTTCTTTTTTATGATCAATGCCTGTCAAAGATAAAGATTCAGATACAATACGGTGATCATCAGAATTAAGTCGTCCGAAAAAACCTGTGTAAGGAGATCTACCCAGAGATACAAGTTCATAAACAGTCAATCCTCCCGCAAAATGCCTGTCAGTCAGCACAATACTTATAATACGTGCAAGGCAACTATCAGAAAAGGAGACTAGAGGGGTACCGTTAATTAAAATTTCACCACTAAAGAATGGCTGGACAGAAGATAAACTTCTTAGTAAGGTTGATTTGCCTGAACCATTTGGTCCTAACAAAGACACCATTTCCCCGCGAAGAACATTGAAGTCTATACCCGAAAATATTATATCAGTTTCCTTATCTTTTTTATAACCGATAGATAAATCGCTTACTTGTAGTATTTTATCGATGGCTGTCATATCAGTTGAAATATTGTATCTTCTTCTGGTTAATAATAACATAAATAATGATAGGCGCACCAATAACAGGTGTTATCGCATTGATCGGTATTACGCCGGAATATCCAGGGCAGTTGCTGATTATGTTGCACAGAAGCGCTATGTTTGCACCTGCAAGAATAGTGGCAGGAATAAGAACAGCCTGATTCGAAGTTCTAAAAATTAGTCTTGAGATATGAGGTACGGAGAGACCTATAAAAGATACAGGGCCACAAAAAGCAGTTGTAATTGCAGTAAGAAGACCTGTAGCGACAAGAATTGTAAAGCGAATCAATTTGATATTTACGCCAAGATTTTGAGCGTATCTTTCCCCGAGCAAAAGGGCATTTAGGGGTTTTATCAGCAATATTGTCAATATAATACCTACCGACAGGGCAGAGCAGTAAAGAGGAAGCATGTTATTAGAGACATTAGAAAAACTACCCATACCCCAGATTGTATAGCTAAAAACATTCTCTTCACTAGAGAAAAAATTAAGTATTGAAATAACAGCAGAAGTAAAGTATCCTACCATTATACCTATAATAAGAAGCATCATATTGCTTTTTATAAATGAAGAAAAAAACAGTATAATGCCTAATATAACTGTAGCTCCGGCTATAGCTCCTAATATAATAGTGAGGAAGCCGCTTACCGAAAGTGATGAAATGGTGCCACCCAACAATAGCATTACAACGGCAACCCCAAGACTTGCACCTGAATCAATGCCAAGGATAGATGGTCCTGCTAAAGGATTATTAAAAAGAGATTGTAGAAGAAGTCCGGCCAAGGCAAGCGCCGTACCAGCGAAAGCCGCTGTTACAGCCTGAGGCAGACGTGATTCGAGTAGAATATATTGCCATGCTTTATTATCAGATTCCTGTCCGGTAAGTATCTGCAAAGCAGATTCAAACGGTATGCTGACAGATCCAAGAAAAAGATTTGTCAGAAATAATATAATAGCACTTAGTAACAAAAATAGCATCAGTGATTTTTTCATTTTGTAAAGTTAAATGAATTTTGAATTTAGAATAAAAAAATATACCAGTTTTGAGATTATATAGAACTAATATCAACTTAAACATGTTATAATTCATACAGAGAGTAAACCTTTTTTAATAACAATTATTTCATATCGTATCAAACGATTTATTATTTAAGAACAAGTGTTAAATTATTAAATCTTTGAAAACATAATTTGTATTTGTTTGTTATTAATTTAATAACGAAAACTATAATATATAAATGAAAATAAGACTATACGGAAAAGAAGAAATGACGATGACTTTGCATGGTTGGATACCTGCCACAGAAAACAAAAAGATAGATGATAATACATCTTTTTTGAATGTGGGAGATATGATACCTGTGCAGCTGCAATTGTCGCGAGTATGCACATCCGGTTTCTCCGGTTTACCTCAATTTTCTATCAATTATGATGAAGCCGTATGGAGAATAGGAGTAGTACATAATGGAATAAACGGATGGATGATTGAATCATACAATACTAACCATAATTGGTTAAGGAGGGTTAGTAATATTCTGTTTAATTATAATGTAAAGAAAGCTCATTTTTCATTCTTGGAAAAGAGAAAATCTATAATAACAGACCACTATATAAATAACAAAGGTGGTATGAAGTGCCATATTGAAATTGGTAAAGAGTCTGAAAGAAATCTGGATAAAGAGCCGGTCTATATTTATAGTTCAACAGGTATGAAGCTAATAAATTATAAAGAAGACCTGCCTGAATTCAGAAGGGAGTCTGTTGTAGAGATTGTTAAAGATGATATCTCATCTAAAATATTCGGTGTGAAAGTAAATTGGGAGAAAGACTGCCTTGTACAAAGAGGGCGTATATGTTATTATAATAACTTATTGACAGAGTAAATAATTGCCATAAAATAAATCTCTAAAGCGATAATATGTAAATATTATCGCTTTTTTTGTAATAAAACGTTTTGTTTTTGAGGTTATCAGGAAATAGTTTATTAATTTGGCGAAATATTAAAATTTGTAATTATTTTAGAAATAAAAATGGAGCAGAAAAAATTTATACTTAGCGAAAAAGAGATTCCAACACATTGGTATGATATAGTAGCTGATTTGAAAAATAAGCAGATCGGAAGAGCACACGTCTGAACTCCAGTCACCGCTCATTATC
>CAMTOT010000335.1 GCA_947074165.1 uncultured Bacteroidales bacterium | reverse complement strand
GATAATGAGCGGTGACTGGAGTTCAGACGTGTGCTCTTCCGATCT
This sequence comes from uncultured Bacteroidales bacterium, assembly GCA_947074165.1. GTDB lineage: Bacteria > Bacteroidota > Bacteroidia > Bacteroidales > JAUNSR01 > JAUNSR01. Next base: position 3,300 of record CAMTOT010000335.1, on the reverse strand, counting down.
GATAAGGCAGTATCTCAAGCTTCTCTATATTATCAAAATTCTTAAAGTATTCACCAAGAGCGATTAAAGAATCTTTTTGATCACTTAATCCAGGTACAAGTACATATCTGAGCCATGTTTTTATTCCTTTTTCTTTAAGGTAATCTGCAAAACGAAGAGTATTGGTATTTTCTCTGCCTGTTATATAAATATGTTGGGCATTATCCATATGTTTTACGTCGAGCAAAACAGTATCTGTATATTCAAGAAGATTCCTGACATCCTCATTCATGTTATTACCATTAGTGTCCAGGCAAGTGTTTATACCATTTTCCTTTAGTTTTTTGAAAAGATGCGTAAGTTCTTTAGCTTGTAAAGTTGGCTCCCCTCCGGAAACCGTTACTCCGCCTCTTTTCCCAAAGAAAGCTTTCTGTCTTACAGCCATATCAACAATATAATCTATACTTGTTTCCGTTCCCCCTACTGTAGAGATTGTATCGGGATTAGCACAGTATAAACAATTAAATCTACATCCCTGCACGAATACAACAAGACGTAGACCGGGTCCATCATGAGTACCCATAGATTCATAGGAGTGAATTCGCAGCATAAAAAATCAATTTAAAATAAAGCGCCACCTATACGCATAGGCAGCGCTTTATTATTTGTATACTAATTACATTTTTTCAAAGAAACTTCTTGAAATAACCTCAAGCTGATGCTCGCGACTTAGTTTAGTAAAGTTTACAGCATAACCAGACACACGGATCGTTAGCTGAGGATAGTTCTCAGGATGTTCCATCGCATCTTTAAGCATTTCTCTGTTTAAGACATTTACATTAAGATGGTGAGCTCCTTTTACAAAATATCCATCCATCATGCCAATAAGGTTTTCGCAACGCTCCTCATCAGAGTGTCCAAGAGATCTTGGTACGATAGAGAAAGTGTTGCTGATACCATCTTGAGCAGCTGTGTAGTTAATCTTAGATACAGACGAAAGAGAGGCAATAGCACCGTTTTTATCTCTTCCGTGCATTGGATTAGCACCTGGAGCAAATGCAATACCTTTTTCTCTACCATCAGGAGTAGCTCCGGTTTTCTTACCATACATTACATTTGATGTGATTGTAAGAACAGATAGAGTAGGCTCTGCATTTTTATAAGTTTTAAGATTGCGAAGTTCATTGCTGAAGAACTCAGTGATTTGTACTGCAATATCATCAACGCGATCGTCATCATTTCCATAACATGGGAAATCACCATCGATATCAAATCCGGTAGTAAGACCTTCCTCATTACGTACAGGAACCACATTAGCGTGCTTGATTGCAGAAAGAGAATCGGCAACGATTGATAGACCTGCTACACCATAAGCAAGATTAATGCGAGGGTCTGTATCAACAAGTGCCATCTGAGCGCGCTCATAGTAATATTTATCATGCATGTAGTGAATAATATTCATAGCGTCATTATAAACACGAGCGACATCTTTCATTACAAGTCTGTAGTTTTGCATAACCTCTTCGAAATCAAGAGTGTTGCTTTTTAGAGCCGGAATACCTTTCACTACAGTTTTACCTGTAAACTCACAACGTCCTTCATTTATCGCAAGAAGAAGGGCTTTTGCAAGATTTGTACGTGCACCAAAGAACTGGATATGTTTACCGATTTCCTGGAATGATACACAGCAAGCTATACCATAGTCATCCGATTGTCTTGTTTCACGCATAAGGTCATCATTTTCATACTGTACTGATGATGTGTCAATTGATGTTTGTACACAGAATGCTTTGAAACCTTCAGGTAGACTTGGTGACCAAAGAACAGTCATATTAGGCTCTGGTGATGCGCCAAGGTTATAAAGAGTCTGTAGGAAACGGAACGACGTTTTGGTTACTTTATGACGGCCGTCATTTAATCTACCTCCGATAGATTCTGTAACCCATGTCGGATCCCCTGCGAAGATCTCGTTATAAGAGTTCATTCTCAGGTGACGAACCATACGTAATTTGATTACAAGCTGGTCTATTAGTTCCTGAGCTTCAGATTCAGTAATAATACCTGCCTGAAGATCTCTTTCAATATATATGTCAAGGAAAGAAGATGCGTTGCCAAAAGACATTGCAGCGCCATCTTGCTCTTTAATTGCGCTTAGGTATGCAAGATACACCCATTGTACAGCTTCTTGTGCCGATTCCGCAGGACGAGTAACATCAAATCCATAGTAAGAGCCAAGTGTAGCTATTTCACCAAGTGCTTTGATTTGCTCTGCAACCTCTTCTCTTAGACGGATTCTCTCTTCAGTCATAGGACCTTCAAGCGCTTTCAGATCTGCTTTTTTAGCTTCAATAAGAGTTGTAGTTCCATATAGAGCAAGTCGTCTGTAATCACCGATTACGCGTCCTCTGGCGTAATTGTCAGGTAGACCCGTAAGGAATCCAAGAGAACGATATGTTCTTATTTCGTCAGTATATACATCAAATACACCGTCATTATGAGTTTTTTTGTAATCGAAAACAAAACGAGCTTTAGCATCCATAGTAAGACCGTTTTCAGCAAGAGCCTTTTCAACAACTTTTACACCTCCATATGGTTTCATAGATCGGCGAAGTAGTTCATCTGTCTGAAGACCTACTATAGTTTCATTTTCTTTATCAATATATCCTGCAAGATGTGATGTAATAGTAGAGATATTTACATTATCAATAGAGCGTACTCCATTGTTATCCATCTCTTCTTTTAGTGCCTTAACACATACATCCCATACTTTTTTTGTTTTTTCAGTTGGTCCGCTCAGAAAAGAAGCGTCACCATCGTAAGGTGTTACGTTTAGTTGTACGAAATTGCGTACATCAATAGAGTTATTCCATAACCCTTCATTAAATTGTTTTCTTGTAGCCATAAATAGTGTTTCGTAAAATATAATGCGAAATTACAATTTAAAACTATATTATGCAATATCATAACTGCTTCATAAATAGAATTTAACCGAGATAAACATGCTGAACAGCATACGAATTTAGCGCTTACTATATGATAATCTATGAATTACGGAAAAATTTCCTTAATGTTTTTTTTGGCGTTTTTTCTCACAATTTTCTTGAAAATATTAGAGTGAGCGGGAAAATATAATAGCCTTAAAAAAGTACGTAGCTGTCACTTAGTGTAAGTTGAGGATTTTGAGAAACAATGGTTGGTCTATATTTTTTAGAGTCGTCATGTATTGGTTAAACTGAAAATCGGCTGTCTAAACTTGTTCGATTGCCTTTTTTATGCAGAAAAAAGAGGTTATCCAATACCTTTTCAAGAATCTCCCAACCA
>CAMTOT010000334.1 GCA_947074165.1 uncultured Bacteroidales bacterium | reverse complement strand
CGAGATAATGAGCGGTGACTGGAGTTCAGACGTGTGCTCTTCCGATCTAATTTAGTTGTTTCTGTGATTGATAATCATGGAGATAGCCCGGGCTATATCTGTAAATAAGGTATTTATATCCCGGTAATCATCAAATTTCGATTAAATTTTTATGCAAAATCAAGATATAAAATCATCAATAAAGACAAATATTTCTTCAGGTCTTGTTGTTTATCTAGTTGCATTGCCATTGTGTCTTGGCATTGCCATCGCTTCAGGTGCTCCCCCTTTGTCGGGGATTATTTCAGGTATAATCGGAGGCCTGATTGTGGGAGCTATTAGTAATTCTCATATTAGTGTATCAGGTCCTGCCGCAGGACTTACCGCAATTATGATTGCTGGAATAAGTGATCTCGGTTCTTTTGAATTGATTCTTCTTGCGGGACTTATAGCAGGGGTAATACAGCTGCTTTTGGGTTTCATAAAAGCAGGTGCCGTATCGCGTTTCTTTCCTTCAAACGTAATAGAAGGGATGTTAGGTGGTATTGGTATAATAATAATAATAAAGCAATTGGCTCCGGCTGTCGGTTGGGGTGGTGTGTTGCTTTTTGAAAATAGTGATATAATATATAACCCATCATCTATTTTATTGTCTCTTTCCCAACATATAAATATTGGATCTGTTATCATAACTATTGTTTCTTTGTCTATCCTTCTGTCTTGGGAAAAAGTTCCGTTTTTTAAGAAACTACAAGTAATACCGGCCGCTCTGGTAGCGGTAGTCGCAGGTATATTGGTTAATCTTATCTTTAAAAATATAGGAAGTTCTCTAACTCAGACAGAATCTATGCTTGTTCAGATTCCTGTAGCACATAATGTAAGTGATTATGGAAAGATGTTTGTGTTTCCTGATTTTAGTGGCATAGATAATCCCAAAGTCTGGATTATAGCTATAACTATTGCCGTAGTTGCATCAATAGAAACATTACTGTGTATCGAGGCTGCCGATAAAATGGACTCTCGTAAGCGTATTACTAATACAAACAGAGAGCTTAAAGCCCAGGGGATAGGAAATCTTATTAGCTCTTTAATTGGAGGATTGCCAATGACATCAGTTGTAGTAAGAAGCTCTGCAAATGCAAAAGCAGGAGCTACTTCAAAACTATCTTGTATAATGCATGGTATATTTCTTCTTCTTAGTGTTGTGCTTTTAGCAACAGTTCTTAACTTTATACCAATGGCAACCCTTGCGGCTATTCTAATCCTTGTCGGTTATAAGCTAGCTCGTCCATCTTTGTTCGTTCACTTTTGGGAAAAAGGTTTAGCAAAGTTTGTACCTTTTGCTATTACACTATTCGGGGTCGTTTCAATCGATCTTTTATCAGGAGTAGCTATTGGCTTGCTGTCGCATTTTTTAATCGTGGCTTTTACAGACAAAGCTGGTACAAAAGATAAGATTAGACTAATCCTTTTAAAAGTTAGAGGGAACTAATAGATAGGATATCCTCTAGAAATAATATTTATAAAACAAAAAGAAACTCATAATATGAAACTACATACATCTGAAACTTTAGCAACAATGACACCTCAAAAAGCATTACATTTCTTAAAAGAAGGAAATGAGCGCTTTATCAACAATCTAAAATTAAATCGTAATCTTCTAGATCAGGTTCAGTACTATAAGCATGGTCAGCATCCGTTTGCAATCGTTCTTAGTTGCATGGATAGCCGCACTTCAGCTGAATTGATTTTTGATCAGGGATTGGGAGATATTTTTAGCCTTCGCATTGCAGGTAATATATTGAATGAGGATATAATTGGAAGTATGGAATATGCGTGTAAGGTGGTAGGTTCTAAGTTAATAATGGTATTGGGACATAGCAAGTGTGGTGCTTCTCACGGAGCATGCGCAGGTAAAAAGGTCGGACATCTGACTCAACTGCTAAAGAAGCTTGATGTGTCTATAGATGAGGTGAAGAAAGAACTGCCAACTTATGCTCCGGACTCACAGGAATTTGTAGATTCTGTCACTAAGCATAATATTCACCACTCTATGGATGAGATTCTCATGAGGAGTGAAGTGCTTAGAGAGCTCTATGATCAAGGCAAGATAGGTCTGGTAGCGGCTTATCATGATATAGAGACTGGTAAGGTTGATTTCCTTTTTGAAGATATGCCTAACATTAAAACAGAATAATAAAAAAAATTCCGGAGCAAACTCCGGAATTTTTTTTATTATTCTGTTTTAATCTCATTTGATTTTGCGGATATCTTTTCTGTTATATTATCTCTGCACCAATTTTAAGCTCTAAAGGTAAATACGCATTCATAGTAAGAAACTCTTTATTTCGTTTCACAAGCTCACATATTGTTTCAACTGATTTTACAGATCTAAATCCGTCCATCTTTGTATTAAAGCAGTAATCCAGAAGTTTGTCAATCGTAGATGTAGCCACATGCATTCTTGTATCGGAAGAGGCATAATATATATATACCTTCCCATCTTCATCTGCTATCCACCCGTTGCAGAATAGTACATTAGAAACATCTCCAATTCTTTCTTCGCCTATAGGTGCCATAAAATAGCCGGCAGGCTCGGCAATCACTTTAGTTGGATCATTTAATGAAGTCACATAAAGATAAAGCACATACCTTAAACCGGCCGCACAGCCCCTTACACCATGTGCAAGATGTAGCCATCCTTTTTTTGTTTTGATAGGATGTGGACCTTCTCCGTTCTTTACCTCTTTTATCGTGTGGTAATGTCGAAGATTAATAATTTTCTCCTCTTCAACAACAGCGCCTGCAATATCGTCGATAAGCGCCCAGCCAATACCACCACCGTTACCAGTATCGATAAATCCGTCTTGAGGGCGGGTATAGATTGCATATTTACCATTTACAAATTCTGGATGCAAAACTACATTACGCTGTTGAGACGACGATGCAAGATCGGGTAGTCTTTCCCACGTTTCAAGATCTTTAGTCCTAACTATACCGGCAGCGGCAACGGCAGAAGATAGATCGCCGGCCTCAGCGTCAGGATCTTTTCTTTCAGAGCAAAAAATACCATAAATATATCCATCCTCATGGGCCGTAAGTCGCATGTCATAGATGTTTATATCCGGATTGTCAGTTTCCGGAATAATACAAGGGAAATCCCGGAACCGGAAATTATCAATACCATTATCACTCTCGGCTATAGCGAAAAAAGATTTTCTATCGTTTCCTTCAACTCTAACAATAAGCAGATATTTATTCTTCCATTTTATAGCTCCGGCATTTAAAGTCGCGTTTATACCTATGCGTTCCATCAAATAACTATTTGTTTGCTGAGATCGGAAGAGCGTCGTGTAGGGAAAGAGTGTACGTCCTGGTG